>QNDG01000211.1 GCA_003645915.1 Candidatus Zhuqueibacterota bacterium
AATATCCTTTTTAAGTCTGCCACTTTTTAAAGACACGGAAAACACGGAAGAAAAATCATCAAAACAAGGCCTCCACTGCCAAACTAAAAGCGGCCCCCTGTATTTGTAAAGAGCATTCTGTATTTTTGCCTGCCAGTCTTTAAACTGGCCGGAATTAAAAACATCTTTAAAAACCAAAACATCAAAATTTTGGGAAAACAATTTTTTTAAATTTTCATCATTTGAATTATTCAGACTTAAAATAAATAATTCCGCATTAAAATTTCTGCTTCTTCCTATTGTCCGGTACAATAAACCTGTATCCGGATCAGGAATACCCGCAACAATCAAGACCTTTATCTTTTCCTTTAATACTTCAATTGCAACATCACCGGAATTGTTTTTTGATGAAAATTCTCCCTTTAATACAGGAATTTTAACTTCAAGCTTATACCGCCCTTCTTTCCCGGGAACAAATGACAATTCATCCTCTTTTGGCATATCCGATAAATTAATTAATCGGGAATCCGCAATTTTGCCGTTTACAAGAAGCTCTGCATTCACTTTAACACTTTCAAACCCAGTTGATTTTACCAAAACCCGTACTTTAACCTTCTGATTTGCAAAAACTATATCATTAACGCGTATTTCCGAAACCTCAATGTCTTTTTTAATTTTTTCTGTTCCAAAACCAATAACATCAACAGGGCAACCCAGATCTTCTGCAGTGTAAACAGGATTTACACCAAGATTATAATTGCCGTCAGATAAAAGAATAACACGTGAAAACCGGGCAGGTAAAATCACAGATTTTGCTTTTTCCATAGCAAGAGAAATATTTGTGCCGTTTTTATAAATAGCAGGCAATTTTAAAGTAACATCCTTACTTATAACAGCATTGCTTCCGAAACTGCAGAAAACAACATTATAATTATTGAATATCTTTTTAAAGCCTGCAAGGCTCAGAACAGAATCAACCCCTGATTTATTTCCAGGATGCTCTGCTATATCCATTGAAAGAGATCTGTCTGTCAAAACAGCAAGAAACGGTTTTACTTTTTCTGTTTTGTCAAATTTTAAAATTCTGAAAAACACAATAAAAGTAATAAAGAATAAAACCGAAAACCTTAAAAAAATCAATAAATACCGCTTATAACTCTGCCCGGGAAAAGTCTGTTTTTTATAGACACTCAGAGTTACCGCAAATGATATTATCAAACCTGCTGTAAATAAAATTATCCTGAAAAGGTTCGTCATTTTATTAAGGCTGATTTAAATTAGGGATGTTTAAAGACACTTCAGGCGAAAGAGATAAGCTGGAAGAAGAGCCTCCTGTCAAATAAAAATGTGCGGCACCTGCAATCATTGCTCCGTTATCCGTACACATTGACGGCGGCGGTACAAAAATACCTATTCTTTGCTCATTTAATACTTCGGACATTTTCTGTTTTAACGTCTTATTTACTGCGACACCTCCGCCTATACATACGGAAGGCGCTCCTGTTCTTAAAGCAGCTTCCTTTGTTTTATTTACAAGCACCTCAATCACAGCTTCCTGAAAACATGCTGCTATATCATTAAGATGCTCTTTAGTCTCTTTTTCTCCGATTTTTTTTACATGATTCAGAACCGCGGTTTTTATACCGCTGAAACTAAAATCAAGACTTCCGTTTTTCAGATAAGCTCTGGGGAACTTAATATATGAAAGATCTCCTTTTTCCGCACACTTTTCAATTACAGGGCCTCCGGGATAACCTAAACCCAGCAGTTTTGCGACTTTATCAAAAGCTTCTCCTGCTGCATCGTCCCTGGTTCTTCCCATAGTCAGATACTGCCCCCACTCATTAACCTGAACAATCTGCGTATGCCCTCCTGAAACAAGTAAAATTACAAAAGGGGGTTCCAATTCAGGGCTTGCCAGTTTATTTGCCCATATATGTCCTTCAAGATGATTAATTCCTATAATCGGAACATTTAACGACATTGCCAGACCTTTTGCAAAGCTCAATCCGACTAAGAGTGAGCCTGCAAGACCTGGACCGTAAGTTACTCCAATACCTTCAATATCAGTTAAAGTAATCCCTGCCTGGTCTAAGGCGCTTTTCAGAACGGAATTTATTACAGTCAGATGAGCCCTGGATGCAAGTTCAGGTACTATACCCCCAAAAGACTTATGCACAAGCTGGGTAGAAACCACATTTGACAGAATTTTTTCGCCATCATACACAGCCACACTAGTATCGTCACACGATGTTTCTATTCCAAGTACAATCATTACTCTACAATAATCTCAAAAAATTGCGGTTTCGCTTCATACGTTATAATATTATCAGGAAGCTCAATTACTGCGCTGAGTTTTTTATTGGGATACCTGTTCCTTGATCTAAAATCAATTGTAGCTTTTATCATTGATTTATCAATTTTGGAAAGGACCTCAACTCCTGCTTGGAGCCTTAGTGTCATTGTTGAAGGAACAACAATAACGCTTATACCTTTAGGAACATTTATGACTTCTACAGGGATTCTGGTAAATATTCTTTCCCCTATACGCTGAAATTTTGCTTTGTATTTTACCTTTTTTCGTGAAATTTCTATAGCGCCTTTATCAGGATTAATCAGTTCAACTTCGCCCTTAAAGTCTTTTATTATTTTACTATAAAATACAGAATCCGTTACAACCATTTTAAGTGATTTTACTTTTGACCGCGGACCGCTAATAATTATTGAATCCGGTTCCAGACAAACGTCTCCGACCTGTATATATCCATCCATAGGTTTAAGGTGAATATCAGGTACAACTGGAACCTTTTTAACAAAGAACTCATCTACCTGAACATTAATTTTTTTAGGATTTATTATTCTAATCGGACGAATACCCGAATTCTCCGGTATTCCTTTAATCATATCCACACTTAACCGATATTGTGCCGAATTCTCAAGATTTTTGATATTTATAACAATCTTTTTGTTTGCATATAAAAACCTTAGAATGTCTTTACCAGTACCTTTAACTTCAATGGAAACATCGGATGGCACAGGATTAAGCAACACCTTATTCTGCGGTTTATTCGATAATATAAGGGGAATCTTTACTTTATAGATAAAATAATTATCAGTAACAACATACAGCCATAAAAAAAATGCTATTAATAAAGAAAACAGTTTTACCTGAAAATTCTTAATAAGGGCATTCTGGAGAATTTTTAAAACAGCCATTTTATTCTCCGGAGAAAATATTCATTCTTGAGGCCATAATAAAAGTTAATTTCATTCGACAAAATATTACACCTGAGACCCCAAAGATCTCTGGTTCAGGACCTTTGATAAAATTCTATATTTCACCAATATCCGAATTACAGCCGACCCAATAATAGAAAGCTGAGCATCCAACAATATTACAAAATTCCAAGCTATTTAATCATCCACTTTTTACATCGCTTGGACAAACTTATAAAATTATTGTTAATGCAAAAATCACTACTTCTGAGACTGGCCTACAAGACGGCCAAAACTTATCTCACCATTATCTATTCGAATGTTAAACCCGCAGTCGGGATTTGTACAAACCCAGGCTTTATATCTTATTGCTGCACCGTCACGACCGTAATCCGAAAGTGGAATAAGCAGCCCTGAATTGCATTTCTGACATTCCGGCCAGCTATTCTCCATAATCTACCTCCCTTTCAAAAAGCCTCCCAAGGAGAAAAAAAGCTTTTATTTAATACGGATTTGCTCTATTCTTTTACAACCCAGAGACGTACCTTTGCATTAATATCATGATAAAGTTTAATATTTACCGTATATACGCCAAGCGCCTTAACAGGCTCCTCAAGATCTATTTTCTTTTTATCAACATCATAACCTTTTTCTTTTAACAGGTCCGAAATCATCTGGGAAGTAACTGATCCGAAAAGACGCTCATCCTCTCCCACTTTAACTGCAGCAGTGATTGATACTTTACCAAGCTCTTCTGCAAATTTTTCTGCCTGCACCCGTTCTTTATTTTTCCGACGGTCAACCATCTTTAATTCTTCCTCAAGGATCTTCATATTTCTTTTATTTGCAGGAGCAGCAATATTCTGAGGAATTAAAAAATTTCTGGCATATCCGTTTTTAACCTCTACAACCTCGCCTGTTTTCCCAAGCTGTTCATAATCCTGTTTTAAAATAACTTTCATTCTATAATACCCCTTTTAAATACATTAATAAGATATTTTACCGTGCACCGTCAGAAACAAACGGAATTAATGCCAGATGTCTGGCTCTTTTTATTGCTTTTACTAGTTGTCTCTGATGTTTTGCACATGTCCCTGAAGTACGGCGGGGTATAATTTTGCCGACATCGGATGTAAATTTCAATAAAATTTTCGGGTCTTTATAATCAACGTATTTGACGCCATTTTCACAAAAACGACACATACGTTTTTTTCTCTGTTTTAACAAAATCTCCTCCTTTTTCTAAATATCCGCAAACAACCGGATAAAATTACATTAAAAATATCATTATAGCAAATAAGGACAACTGCTTATAATCAAGCTAAACTTCCTGCTTCGGGATTTCCCGATCATCCGGTTTTCCTTCTGTTTCGGTCTTTTCCGGAGCTTGTTCAGGTTTGCTGCCTGACGCA
>QNDG01000212.1 GCA_003645915.1 Candidatus Zhuqueibacterota bacterium
GAAGTAACATACCTTACAACAGGAATGAACTGGCATGCAGAATATATTGCAGTTATTGATGAAGAAGAAAATAAACTGGATCTGACAGGATGGGTTTCAATAAATAATAATACAGGTAAACTTTTCAGAGATGCAAAAATAAAGCTTATTGCAGGAGATGTACACATAGCAAGAGAGCAGGGGATAATGGGAAGTTCTGCTGCAGATGCAGCTTATCTGAAAAAAGCTGCTCCTCAGCTTGAAGAGAAGCAGTTTTTTGAATACCACATGTACACTTTAAACAGATTGGCTACTATAAAAAACAATCAGATAAAACAAATCACATTATTCCCTTCTGCAAGAGTAAACTATAAAAAAACTTTTACTTTTGATGAGCGCAGATATAATAACAAAATAGCTGTACGCCTTGTTTTTGAAAACAATAAGAAGAGCGGTCTCGGCATTCCTCTTCCAGAGGGGAAAATAAGAGTTTATAAAAAAGACAGCGACGGATCTCAGGAGTTTATCGGAGAAGATAATATTTCTCATACACCGAAGGGTGAAAAGATTAATCTTCTTTTAGGAAATGCTTTTGATCTGACAGGTAAAAGAAAAATGGTTTCTGTTGATAAAACAGGAAAAAAATCCAGAAAAGAGACCATTGAGATAATATTAAAGAATCATAAAGACATACCTGTTACAATTTATGTGTATGAACATTTATGGGGCAACTGGAAGATTGTAAAAAGTTCTCATAAATATAATAAAAAAGACAGTTCTACAATAAAATTTGCAGTACAGGTTGAACCTGATAGTACTGTAAAGATAGAATATACGTCTGTTATTTCATGGTAAAAAATATTATCTGTGAATGAGAAAAATACAATTTCCCCTGATACTCCTGTTCAGTACTTAAAAGGTATAGGGCCAAAGAGAGCTGCAGTTCTTCAAAGTGTGGGAATATCAACAGTAGAAGACCTTTTGTATTATTTCCCGAGAAGGTACATAGACAGAAGCACTATTACACCTATTGCCCGGATCAGACCTGATACTGAGGTTACAATTGTGGGTAAAATTCTTGTGTGCCAGATAGTACAGGGGAGAAGAAAAAGATTTGTTGCTCAGGTAGGTGATAGTTCGGGAATTGTTCAGTGTGTGTGGTTTCAGGGAATCCGCTATATTTCAAGAGCCTTTAAAAACGGAGATACAGTTGCTTTCAGCGGAAAAGCTACTGTTTACAGATCAATTCAGCTTGTTCATCCTGATTTTGACAAGATTTATGAGGAGAACGAACCTGACGGAATAAATACCGGAAGAATTATACCTCTTTATCCTTCGTCGGAAAAATTATCTGCAATGGGGTTTGACAGCAGAGGCTTCAGAAGGGTGATAAAATCAGCTCTTTCCGGTGCAGGCGATTCTGTTAAAGAAACACTGCCGGATTTTATTCTCGAAGAAAACAAGTTGACAGGCCTGCAAAATGCGCTACGGCACATGCATTTTCCTGACAACTGGCAAAGTCTGGAGCGTGCACGTACAAGATTGAAATTTGAAGAGCTGTTTTATCTTCAGCTTTTTCTTGCACTTGAGCGCGACAAAAGAGAGTTCTCGCATACGGGAATATCCTTTTCCAAGACCGGGAATCTCACAAAAAAATTTATCGGTAATCTTCATTTTGAGCTGACAAATGCACAGAAGCGTGTACTTCGTGAAATCTACGATGACATGAAATCCGACAGAGTTATGAACCGGCTTATTCAGGGTGATGTGGGATCAGGAAAAACAATAATCAGCGTAATTTCCATGCTGATAGCTGTTGAAAACGGATATCAGGCAGCTTTGATGGCTCCTACTGAAATTCTTGCAGAGCAGCATTACATAACTATTCACAAGTGGTTTGACGCTCTTGGTATAAAGACAATGCTTTTAAGAGGAGGGCATACTGCTTCACAGAGAAAAGAAATTTACAAGACAATTGCAAGCGGTGAAGTGAAAATTGTTGTAGGAACCCACGCACTTGTACAGGATCAGGTGGAATTTAAAAATCTTGGCCTTGTTGTAATAGATGAACAGCACAGGTTTGGCGTTATGCAGAGAGCAAAGCTTATGGGGAAAGGATCAAACCCGGATGTTCTTTTAATGACAGCCACTCCTATTCCGAGAACCATGGCTTTGACTTTGTACGGGGATCTTGATGTTTCTGTTATTGATGAACTGCCTTCAGGCAGGCAGCCTGTCATAACTGTGTGGAGAAGAGCTTCTGATAAGCCCAAAATATACTCTTTTATCAAAGATATTGTAAAGAAGGGTCAGCAGATTTACATAGTATATCCTTTACTGGAAGAGTCGGAAAAAATAGATCTTGCTGCTGCAACAGAAGAGTATGAGCGGTTATCACAGACTGTTTTTAAAGATTTAAGATTAGGCCTTATGCACGGGAAAATGAAACCGGAAGAAAAAGAAGAGGTTATGAACAAGTT
This sequence comes from Candidatus Zhuqueibacterota bacterium, assembly GCA_003645915.1. Taxonomy (GTDB): domain Bacteria; phylum Zhuqueibacterota; class QNDG01; order QNDG01; family QNDG01; genus QNDG01. Next base: position 2,460 of record QNDG01000212.1, read on the forward strand.
TAAATCCGGTGATACAGACATACTGGTAAGCACTACTGTAATTGAGGTTGGTGTTGATGTCCCCAATGCAACTGTTATGCTTATTGAGCATGCAGAAAGATTCGGTCTTACACAACTACATCAGTTGAGAGGAAGAGTAGGCAGAGGGAAGGAAAAATCTTACTGTATTTTAATTACAGGAGGCAGAATAAGCAATGAGGGCGTAGCCAGGGTACAGGCTCTTGTCAATACAAACGACGGTTTTAAAATTGCAGAAGAGGATTTAAAACTCAGAGGACCGGGAGAGTTGTACGGGATAAGACAGCACGGAGATCTCGGCCTAAAAATAGCTGACCTTGTTACAGACGGAGATATTCTGGATAAAGCGAGAAAATCTGCAGTGAAAATAGTAAAAGAACATCCTGATTTATCTGCCGATAATCTTAAGGTTTTGAAAAACAGATACTTTAAAATTTACAAAGAAAGATTCGGGCTGATTAATGTGGGATAGAAATTTTTGTAAGATAAAGTGATCACAGTTTTTATTTGCGGCGCAACTTTTTTTTATTTAACAAGTTAAATACATTATACTTGATTTAAAATAAATTTAGCAGTATCTTTTTTTACTCAATAAATTCATGATAAAATGTGTTGTAATTTTTAAAAATTTAGAATTTAAATAATTGTATTATTCTTGTAGCGTAGTAAATTATTTTATTATTTCAATATCGGAGGGGTTTCATGGGAATTTCATTAAAGAACGACATTGACTTAAAACTTCAGTATCTGCTTGGGGGATTGGTATTTCTGATTTCTTTTATTGTTTACAGTGCATCGGTTGCACCGACTACTTCATTCTGGGACTGCGGCGAGTTTATTGCATGTTCCAGAATCCTCGGTGTAATGCATCCGCCGGGATCTCCGCTGTATCTGTTAATCGGAAGAATAATGACAATGCTGCCTATTGCAAAAGATATTGGACTCAGAGTCAACATGTTTTCGGTTTTTATCAGTGCTGTAACAATGCTTTTAACATTTTTAATAATAATACAGCTTGTTAAAAGGTGGAGAGGCCAGCCAAAAAATTTTGAAGACCGGATAATAATGTTCGGAAGCGCTGTTTTCGGAGCCCTTGCTCTGGCTTTCAGCGATAGTGTATGGTTTAATTCCGTTGAAGCTGAGGTCTATGCTTTCTCACTCTTTTTTACTGCTCTTGTTGTATGGCTTGCTCTTAAATGGGGAGAGTATTCGGAGAAGGCATCAAGCATGCTTATAATTTTATTTATTTTCTACTTATTCGGACTGGCTACAGGTGTACACCTTTTAAATATACTTGCTTTTCCGTTTGTACTGTTAATAGCCTATTTCCATGATAATGAAAAAGTGCGTAAGCTTCTTCTGCTTTTGACAATTCAGGCTGCAGTGCCGATTCTCTTATACATGCTCTTTTTTCAGTATAATCCCGCTAAAATGACTTATCAGGAGATGATTGCACATCAGGCAAAGGCAGGTGGATTTATGAAAGTATTCGGTCTTGCCTGGATTACAATAACATTGGTATATACGTATGTAAAAGAAAGAGACGTGTTTGTTGTATGGTGGGTGATTCCTGTCCTGATTTTAATCGGGTATTCAACGTATTCGTTAATATATATCAGAGCGCATCTTGTACCTCCAATAAATGAAAATGATCCTTCAACTTTTGAGAGAATGAAGGATTATCTTGAGAGAAAGCAGTACGGAGAGGAGGATCTTCTTCTTACGTTTCTCTATAGAAAAGCCAGTTTCTGGGCTTATCAGATAAATACTATGTACACAAGGTATTTTGGATGGCAGTTTATAGGAAAAGGGACATTATTAGATAATCATGACAGAATTATAGAAGTTATCAGTTTCCGTGGTTTATATGGTATCCCGTTTTTTATTGGGTTGTGGGGTGCTGTCCACCACTTTTTCAAGGACTGGAAAAGAGCACTTTCTGTAGCGGTTCTTTTCTTTCTTACAGGTCTGGCAATTATTATATATCTGAACCAGCCGGATCCTCAGCCAAGAGAGAGAGATTACTCTTATGTGGGTTCTTTCTTTGCTTTTGCCCTGTGGATTGGAATCGGGTTTGCAGGAATAATGGAATGGATTGCAGAGTTTATCCGTGATAAATCTAAAATGA
>QNDG01000213.1 GCA_003645915.1 Candidatus Zhuqueibacterota bacterium
GTTTTCAATCAGGATCAACTGCCTGATGTTATACGTTCTTTAATAAGAACAGTCAAGAGCGTACAAAGATCAGCAGAGAAAACAAAAGAAGAACTTGAGCATATAATCATTGACAGAGAAGATTTAGAAGGATAATTTAAAATACATTATAAGATAAAATTTTGGAGGTAAAAAATGGGATTAGGTTCTATTGGACCTGCAGAGTGGATTATTATTTTTCTTGTTCTGTTGCTGTTTTTCGGTGCCAATAAGCTGCCGGAACTTGCTAGGGGGCTTGGTAAAAGCATCAAAGAGTTTAAAAAAGCTACAAAGGAAGTGGAAAAAGAGCTGGATCAGATTGATGATGAGGATAAAGATAAAAAGTAATGATTTGATTCTGATTGTCAATATTTAACGAGGTTATTATGGAGCTTAAAATTGTTGATATTGAAAAACCGGAAGATATGAATTTTATTCTTGGACAGTCGCATTTTATCAAAACAGTTGAAGATATTCATGAAGCTCTTGTTCAGACGGTCCCGGGAATAAAATTCGGTCTGGCTTTTTGCGAAGCATCAGGCCCGAGACTTGTAAGATTTTCCGGAACGGATGATACTATTATTGAAATTGCAAAGACAAATGCTAAAAAAATAGGAGCCGGCCATTCATTTATAATCTTTCTCGGCAATGCTTTTCCAATAAATGTGCTCAGAATAATAAAACAGGTTCCGGAAGTATGCAGAATTTTTTGTGCCACTGCTAATCCTGTGGAAGTTATTATTGCAGAAACTGAACAGGGAAGAGGCATACTTGGCGTTATAGACGGGTATCCGCCTTTGGATATTGAAAAAGATTCTGATGTTAACAAAAGAAAAGAATTTTTAAGAACAATAGGCTACAAATTGTAAGAATTTTTTATAATTCGTTTTGGTGTAAATGTAATTTACGTTGTTATGTTAATTAAGAATAAAGAGAATTTTCTTGGAACAAAATGACAACATACCGGAGCAAACAGTAAGTACCTTTGCAAGAAGTATTTTTAAACAGGCAAAGGAGTATGGATTTAGTCAGATAGACTATGTCAGACTTGTAAATAATATTCTTGATTTTGCAACGGAGAACAGTCAAAGAGAATATGAAAACTCTTCAAAAAAAGATGAAATTGAAAAAACCTTTTTTAAAGGTCAATTACCTGTAGCAGGCAGGAATCTTGTAATACGTAAATTTGAACGTAAAAAAGACTTGCGGCAAGTCGAAAACTGGCTTAAAGAGGAATCAGGAAAATATTTTCTGTTGTCAACTGCGACGTCTCGTATTTTAAGCATTAAAGAGCTCATAAAAAATAAAAAACATATTTTAGGGACGATTCTTCTTAAACAAAATAATTTGCAAATCGGATTAATTGCATACCTGAATGTTGATAATCTGCAAAAGAAAGCAGAACTCAGAAAAATAATCGGTATTCCTGAAATGCGCGGAAAAGGATACGGAAAAGAATCAACATTATTGTGGATTGAATACGGTAAAAGGGAATTGGGCCTTAAGAAAATCTATTTAAATACTCTTGATACTAATATCAGAAATATAAAACTTAATGAAGAACTTGGGTTTAAAGTAGAAGGTATATTACGTAACGAAGTTTTAATTAACGGGAAATACAGAGATGTGCTCAGAATGAGCCTGTGGAACGATTAGATTATTGGTGTAAAAATGGTCATTGAATATAATGATTTTAAAAAGCTTGATATGAGAGTAGGTAAAATTACAGAAGTTTCAAAAATACCTGACAGTGACAAACTCTATTCAATAATTGTAGATATCGGAGGAGAAAAACCTGTGCGTATTGTCAGCAGCCTTGTACCGTACTACACTGAAGAGGAGCTTGTCGGAAAAAATATTGTTGTTCTGATTAATTTAAAACCTGCAAAGATAAGGGGGGAAATGTCTTACGGTATGCTTCTCGCAGCAGAAACAGAAGACAGCTCTGTTTGCGTACTTATTTCTCCGGAAAAAGAGATCCCTGCAGGAACAAGGATTTTATAAATAGATGCTGAATATTTATGGAACCGAAAATTATATATTCTCCGGAAGAAGTTTCTGAGTTAATCAACCAAAACAAAGCAGTTGTTATTGACGTCAGAAGCCTTGAAGAATACTCCAAAGAACATATTCCGGGTGCTGTAAATATTCCCGATGTTTTCTGCTATCTTTCAAAAAGCACGCCTGAAGGTATTGACGATTTATGCAAAGTATTTGAAAACCATTTTTCAAGTGCAGGAGTTTCTCAGGAAAAAGTTGTTATTTTTTATGAAGATGCTCTTCACAGCCTGTACGGCGGTTCATGCAGGGGTTTTTTCCTTATGCAATATTTGGGTCATCAAAAAGCCGGAATCCTTGAGACAGGATTGTACGGATGGAAAAAATCCGGTCTTAAGGTCAGGTCAGGCACTGAAAATTGCACAAGAGCGGATTTCCCAATAAACAGGAATGATTCAATTTTTGCCACAAAATACGATGTCTTAAATGCTATTTCCGATCCTTCAATTAAATTAATTGATAACAGAGACAGATGCGAATGGCTGGGTATAACATCGTCACCATACGGAGTTGATTTTTCACCCCGTAAAGGAAGAATACCGGGCACGATCTGGATTGAATGGTATTCTTTTATTGATTTTGAAGACGATCTGCCTAAATTCAAATCAAGGGACAAAATAATTGATGTATGCAGGGGATATAATATCAATATTGACGACAAAATAATAATTTATTGTTTTAAAGGCGCAAGAGCATCAAACACCTTTACTGCTCTTAAAATTGCAGGCTTTAATAATGTGAAAGTATATTTTGCATCGTGGAATGAATGGTCTGCAATAGAGGAGCTTCCTGTAGAAAAAGGGACAAATTTTAATTGATTCCTCTATGTTAAGATAATTTTAATACATCACAAGAAAAAGCCTGATACATTGTTTTTAATTTGTTCTTATTAAACCATTGTCATAGAATCATGAGGGGCAGCTATGAAAAACAGATTATATTTACCAATTGTCTTTGCAGCAGTTGCTGTGTTTGTACACTCTTCTTTTTCGCAGGTGAGGGGCAGAAAACTTTTTGATTTAATGGGACAAAAGGCTCTTGTTAAAGGAGGTTATGCTTACGGTGTAATCTGGTCACCGGACGGGAAAAATTATATTAAACTGGAAAAAGATAAAAAGACAAAAGAGAAAATATTTTTCCTGGTTGATCCTGTAACAAAGACAAAAAAAGTATTTATTAAGGGTTCTGTTCTTCTTTCCGCTTATAATTCATGCACAGGGAAGAGCAGGAAAAGGTTTCCTTATGCGTGGTTTAAATTCAATAAAGAAGGTACAAAGATTTCATTTGGTTCATTTGGCGGTGGTCTGTTTGTTTATGATCTTAATTCCGGTAAAATGTCTAAATTCCCGGAAATATCATGGGACGGACAAACTCCGCTCCTTTCGCCTGACTGGCAAAAAATCGTTTATACAAAAAAATTTGATCTGTACATGACAGACATAAAAACTAAAAAGGAGATACGTCTCACCAATGGGGGAAGTGAAGAGCTGAGAAACGGTAAACCGGACTGGGTCTATCCTGAAGAGTTGTTTCAATATCAGGTTATATGGTGGTCTCCGGACAGCAGAAAACTGGCTTTTTTAAGATTCAATGAATCAGGAGTTACAAAATACCCGATAATTCATCAGCTTAAACCTGATGCTGAACTTGAAGAACAGTATTATCCTCTTGCAGGAGAGAAAAATCCTTACGTCACAATGCATATTATTGACATCAATACAAAAAAAATTGTTGATGTGAATTCAGGCCATGATAAAGATGTTTACATTTTCAGCGGTAAATGGCTGCCTGACGGTTCAAAGTTGTCATATCAAAGATTGAACCGGAGACAGAACAAACTTGAACTTCTGTTTGCAGATCCGGTAACAGGAAAATCAGATGTGATTATAAGTGATTTTGATTCATGCTATTTTAATATAAATTTTGATCTTCGTTTTATTGATAATAATAAGATTTTGTGGACTTCCGAGAGAAGCGGCTGGAAAGAGATATATCTTTACAATTACAAAGGGAAACTTATCCGGCAGATCACAAATTATCAACTACCTGTAAAGTCAATAAAATCAATTGATGAAGAGAACGGATGGATCTATTTTACAGGACATCTTAATAACGGGCTTGATACGCACCTTTTCAGAATTGATTTTAACGGAAAGAATTTTAAAAAATTGACTTACGATGAAGGTGTTCACAGCGTTAAACTTTCCCCTTTTGGCAATTACTTTTTTGACTCATATTCAAACTTAAAAACTCCTCCAAAAACACTGCTTTGCAAAGGAAACGGAGAGATTATTGATACAGTTAGTGTTGCTGATATTTCCGAACTTAACTCTCTTAAATTATTGCTTCCTGAGTTGGTTAAGTTTAAAGCTACTGATAAAAAGACCGATCTTTTCGGGATTGTTTTTAAACCTGCTGATCTTGATACTACTAAAAAATATCCTCTTTTGGTTTATGTTTACGGAGGCCCCTGGGCAAAACTGGTTCATAACAGATTCCAGTCAGGAGGATATTTACAGA
>QNDG01000214.1 GCA_003645915.1 Candidatus Zhuqueibacterota bacterium
CGTACAGGATTAGACAACAGTATGTTGTATGAAGAACAGTTTTACCGAACCTTTACAGTTCATAATAAAATAAAAGTTGACATTTGTCTGCTGTTTGCATAAAATACAGAATACTCTTAAATACAAAAGATAAAATAGAAATCTTGAATACCAATGAAAACAAAAGTTATTGTAAATCCAAATACTAATCCCAGAGCAGTAAAAAATAATCTCAGACCTGCTCTGAATATTCTGCGGCAAAACGGTTTTGAAATTTCAGTACAGTTTACAAAAGCTCCGGCCCAGGCAATGGAAATGGCAAAAAATGCAGTTGCAGAAAATTTTAAATGTATTGTCTGTGTGAGCGGAGATGGAACACTTAATGAAGTTATAAATGGTATTGTAGGATCAGATGTATTGCTTGGGATTTTGCCGATAGGTGGAAGCAATGTATTTTCAAGAGAACTTGGTATAAAACAGGACATGAAAGAAGCTGCCATGACTATTGCTGCAGGAAGAACCCGAAAAATAGATTTGGGAAAAATAAACGGCAGATATTTTTCCATGATGGCAAGCTGCGGATATGATGCACATGCAATTATGAAAACGGACCTGAATGTAAAAAGATTTTTACGAAGGTATGCTTATGTTGTTGCAGGATTAAAGGATTTTATCGGATATAGGCCTACAGAAATAAATGTGGATATTGACGGGGGTAAAATAAAGGAAAAGGGGATTTTTGTGGTTGTGAGTAATACTCATTTTTATGGAGGAACGCACCAAATGGCTCCTTTTGCTGAGATTGATGACGGTTATCTTGATTTAATAATATATAAAGGAAAAACACAGCTGGATCTTGTTAAATTTGCTATAGGTGTTGTTTCCAGGCAGCATATTAATCTGACAGATGTACTTTACTTTCGTGTGAAAAATGTGAAACTCAGTTCGGATAGAGAAACTCCTGTACAAATAGACGGGGATCACTTTGGTTTTCTCCCAATGGAAGGAGAGGTTGTACCAGAAGCAATAAAAGTATTTTATTAAAAGAGGTGTAATGCCTGCAAATTTACCGCCTGATTATTATGCAGCCGAGAGAAAATTAAAAGAGACTTCTGATCCTGAAGAGAAGGTGAAAATTTTAAAAAATATGCTTTCCATTATGCCTAAGCATAAAGGAACAGAACATTTAAGAGGACAGCTGCGGAGAAAAATAAAAAAGTTACAGTCAGATTCGCAAAAAAAGAATATTTCGGGCAGGTCAGGGATTTTTGATTATATTCCCAAAGAGGGCGCAGGTCAGGTTGTTATTGCAGGATTCCCGAATAGCGGTAAATCAACTTTATTTACAAATCTTACAAATGCAAGATCCACAATTGCGGAATTTCCATTTTCAACCTTTAGCCCTATACCGGGTATGATGAAGTACGAAGACATCCAGATTCAGGTTATAGACCTGCCGCCTGTTTCTGAAGAGCATATAGACAGAGTTGTAATAAACATAGTCCGGCTTGCTGATCTTGTATTAATTATTTGTGATTTATCTGATGTTGTATGGCGGGATAAATTAAAAAGAGTTTTATCTGTTTTTCAGGAGAGAAAAATTATATTTAAAAAAGAGGGAGTTTCTAATCCCATAACTTCTACAGCGGTCAAATCAACAGTTATTTTCGGAAATAAAATTGATAATGCAACAGAGCAAAATAAATCATTGCCAGGAGAAATTGACATAGATATACCGTTTATAACGGGATCAGCCTTAAAAGCAATAAATATCAATACTCTGAAATCGGCCTTGTTTGAAGGCCTGCATATTATAAGAGTTTATACAAAAACACCGGGTTATAAGCCTGATATGGATTCGCCGTACATTCTGAAAAAAGGGGCAACAGTACACAGTCTTGCAGCAGTTATCCATAAGGATATTGAGACCAGGATGAAATATGCACGGATATGGGGGTGTAATAATTATGCAGGCCAGCGGGTTGAAAGAGAACATATTTTATGTGATAAGGATATTGTTGAAATACATACAAGATAGAGGAAAATCATGGAAAAAATAAGGGAGTCTGCAATAGCCGGCTCATGGTATCCGGGAGATAAGAATGAGCTGAAAAATCTCTTAGACAGCTATTGGGGGAAAGTAAAAAAACATGAGATAAAGGAAAAAGTCTTAGGCCTGATCAGTCCTCATGCAGGGTATATCTATTCGGGCACTACTGCTGTTGCTGCATATAATCAGATAAGAAATTCAGATATCAAAACTGTTGTAGTGCTGAGCCCAATGCACAGGATTGCAATTGCAAGATACATGACAAATGCGGAAAATTTTTACAGAACACCTCTTGGCCTTGTACCTGTAGATCACGAAAAGATTGATAAAATGAGGAAGTTAGTTGATATCACTTACATTGCAGGGGATGAGGAACACTCACTGGAAATTCAGCTGCCTTTTCTGCAGTATGCGTTAAAAGAGTTTTCAATCCTGCCTGTTCTTGTGGGGCACGGAGACGTTTATGATGTCACTGATATGGTTGATGCTATCTGCGAAGTGTGTGATAAAGAGAGCACTCTTCTTGTGGCAAGCAGTGATATGCATCATATTGACGATTACACTCAGGTTGAGGAAAGAGACAAAAGATTTATTGAAGCTCTTCGGAAATTTGATATTGAAAAAATACGAGAAATTTTAAGCAGCAGTGATACGACAATCTGCGGAAAAGTTCCCATATCCATTATGCTTGATGTTGCTGTAAAGTGGGGAGCAGGAAAAGCGGTTATTTTGAAACATACTCATTCGTCGGAAATTACAGGGAGGAAAATTATTGGAGAATATACGGTCGGTTATCTTGCAGCGGCAATTACTGAGTAGATCAGGGATTAGTTTGTTTTGCATGTTCAGGTATGGTAAGGTTACTGATGTTGTTGATTATATAAATCATATAAAAATATATTTTGTTATTCTTCTTCTGTTTTTAGTTAATCAGATATTAACAGCCTCCACTACAGGTACATTGTCAGGGCGGGTTTATGATAAGAAAGACGGCTCTGTGCTTGTCGGCGTTAATGTCATTATTGTTGAGACAAGACAAGGCGCGGCAACAGGTTCGGACGGTAGATTTAAGATTTACAATATTCGTGCAGGAGTGTACACAGTAAGAATATCAATGATGGGTTACAGAAGGGTAGAATATTCAAAAATAAAAATAATTCAGGATCATATCACAAAATTGGATGTTTATCTCGAAATGTCTGTTGTACCCGGCAGAAGTATTTCAATTACTTCAAAAAGACCTGTAATTCGAACGGATGTAACAGGCAGCGAAAATTATTTTCAGGGTGATCAGCTGAGGAAAATACCGGTGTCAGGTATTAATGATGTAATTGGACTTCAGCCAAGCTCTACAATAGAAGGCAATATAAGAGGAGGAAAATTACGGGAAGTTGCTTTTATTATTGACGGGTTTGCTGCTACGGATTATATCTCAGGGAAAAATGAAATACAAATACCATTAAGTGCTGTTGAACATATAAATGTGGTTACAGGAGGATTTTCCGCAGAATACGGAAATGCTCTTTCAGGAGTTGTAAATGTTGTTACAAAGAACGGAGGAGATAGTTTTAAAGTACTGTCAAGATTTGAGGGTGATGATTTTTTCGGAGGCACTGAAAACAGCAGGAGAAAGCAGGCGGAAATTACTGTAAGCGGTCCCGTAAAAAAAGAAAAAATACACTTTATCAGTTCAAATAATCTCACATTGAGCGGCACCAGATGGTGGCAGGATTTTCAGTATTTTTTTAAACTCCCTGTTGATAAATATTTTTATGGCTTCAGTAAAATAAATTTTTCTTTTTCTCCGGTAAAGAAGCTTGTTTTTCAGACTATTTACTCAACACATTCCTGGCGTGATTATGAGTTCAGCTGGAGATACAATCTGGCCGGTCTTCCGGAGAGGAATAAAAGCTCGGTCAGGTCTGCTGTGATCTGGAATCACAATATTTCAAAAAACTGTTACTATTCAATACATGTTTCCCATTCATATATAACGGAAAATATAGGTAAAGGTAATCCGGACAGTTTGACACAGGACCCTTTTCAATATGATTTCTTTATGCAGTATATTGTTAGTGGCAGAAAAATGTGGCGGGCAAAAATGAAACAGCAGGTTATGTCTTTAAAAAGCGATATTACACTGAATTACGGCAGGTTTCACATGTTCCAGACAGGTATTGAACTGAACCAGTTCGATATTTTTTCAGATGTCAGAAAACTTGAACCTCAGCTTACATATTTTGGAAAACCTATGATTTTTGAGCCTTTGTTAAATTACAGTTCTGTTTATAATTATTATCCCAGATCAGGGAGCGCTTATGTGATGGATAAGATAGAAGCGGGCAAAGAAGGATCGGTTATTAATATCGGATTACGGTTCAGTTTTCTTGATCCGAGAGCAAAAAGACCTGCTGTAGAGCTGGTTCCGGATGAAAATGGAGAGTATAAAGAGAATATTACCGATTATGTAAAATCATCTGTTAAATGGGCAGTGAGCCCCAGATTCGGATACTCATTTCCTTTAAGTGATAAAACTTTCTTTTTTGTTAA
>QNDG01000215.1 GCA_003645915.1 Candidatus Zhuqueibacterota bacterium
ATTCTCTTGTTCTGATAATTATTCAGGAAAAAACCGGAAATATGATCAAAATACGAAGGTTCGCCGGGATCTTTGTGTACAAGACTTTTTACAATAAATTTATTCGATGATATTGAAAGCCTGTTGTATGTGTATAAAGGGGAGCCTTTGAATTTATTTTCTCTGAATCCCTTTGATTTTTCAATAACAGTCATTACTCTGGTGCGGATCCTGATATTTGCGGAGACATGTTTTTTCCGGGATCTGAAACAAATATATGGAGCTATCTGCATAACAAAGTGCGGATCAAATTCCATTCTGCCGGCAAAATCGGCAGCGGATTTAAACTGACCATTTTTTAACTGCTCATGTTTAATTTTTTCAGCGGTAATTATATCAAAAAAGGGAAGCCTGGAAAGTGATTTTTCCGTTGCGGTATTTATATTTACAGGATTTGCTTTCAGCTCTTCAAGAAGATCAAGAATGTCACTGTTTTCGGATCTCTGTTGTTCAAGTAAAATTTCTTTAATATCCTGGCTGTGCAGAGTTACAGCATTTAACAAGATGATAATAAACGGAAGAACGGATATTCTCAGGTTGTGTTTTATATTCATCTTACTCTGTTCCGGTTTTTAAAATGCACGGATATTCCCAGGATGTTTGCAGGCAAAAGTGTGTTGTGAATTTTATGTACGTAATGGAATGAAAACATGTTTATGTCAAAATCAGTGCCAACTGAAAAAGATTGGGGGGCTTTTGTTATACCAAATAAAAATGAAAAGTGTTTCAGAGGCCTGAAAATACCACAAAAACGCTCTGTTAGCGAAAAGTTTTGTTCCTTTATAATTTCTATTCCCAAATCCAGAACAGAGCTGGAATAAGAAAGGCTTAAACCTGTTGACCGTTTTTCATCCCCATTCCCGGAATCAAAGCCGCATCTGTGAAATATTCCGAAAACAACAGAAGAAACAGGAATGCACAAACCTGTGCTCGCGTAAAATCTGCGAATATTCCTGTACCCGATAAATTTTTCCTGTTCCTGAAAAAGAGAAAATCCGAAAATAAACATTCCTGATAACCTGAAAGAGAGATTTTCACAGAATACTGTTTTATTGTAAAGAGGGTGGTTCAGTGTTGCAAATCCGAAGGAGTATGCTCCGAATCCCAAAGGACTCAGAATAAGAATGTTTGAAAGTTGCAGATTTTTTACTGAATACGGCTTTGTATAAGACACGTAGAACAGTGGTTGTTTTACAAGAGCAGTACCGGAAGGGTTGAAAAACAGTGATGATAAATTCGCACCATTGTTGAAAACAACGCTGCCGGTTGTTTCGGAAAAGGTGTTGGAAAAAATCCCCTGAGAATATGTACTTTTAAAATTCAGAGCAAAAAAAGTAATTACAAGTAATATTCCACCTTTTCCATTTGCCGGGAAATGGAATTGCTTCATACAAGGAAGATATTTTTAATAGTTAAGATGCAGCGCTTTGATGTAATTTCTTCTGAACTAATATAATATAAAAGATATGGAATGTCAAGAAATATTATAATAAATTTACATTGCTTAATGCTGTAAATTTAAAAAAGGCGGGGAGTATGATTAAGAAATCATGCTCCCCTGATGATAAAAGATTCTGTCAGTTTGAAATTAACTGCCCACTTGTATCAGGCGGAAATTTCTTTAAAATTTCTTGTACAGCGTTTATCAGGTTTTCATGGGGCCCTGACGGATCAAGTACATCGGAACCAATACCCTGCCATACCAGTTCTTTTGTTTTTCTGTCAACAATATCAATTACAAGTGTTCCTTCTTTAAACCGCACAGGGCGCCCCGGAGTAACATTGTAAACTCTTCCCCATCTTCCCACATGGTAGGTAGGGGGAATCCAGTCTGTTCTGTTTTTTACAGATGCGTAAAAAATAACAAGAAAATCAGCGCTGCTTTTATCTTTTACTTCCTGAAAACCTTTTTCAGTAAGAGCAGGAATTATTGCTCTGACTATGTCTTTTGTAAAAAGAGGATTTCTTATCTGGCGTTTTTTTGATCCGGATCTTGCAGGTTTCGGTGTTACAACTTTAAAGTTTTTATAAGCGGAAAACCGAGCTTCTCTGTCGTAATTTACAGTTACTCTCAGGGTAGCGCATCCGGAAAATATAAAGAATATCAAGGCAGAAAATCCGGAAAATATGAGTGAGTTTCTCATTGTTCTCTCCTTATCAGGTTAATCAATCTTTCTTTATAAGATTAACGACCCGGGGACGAAAAAATTGTTTTTTTCTGGAAATTTTATCCAGTACCCATAAAAAAAGTTCCGTAAGACCAAAAAATATAAAGAAGCCGAGAATGCCGAGGCCGTTACTTTCTGTTATTTTCTGAATTATAACATACGCTGCTCCGGAAATGACCAGCGGGAGAATAAACAGAAGAAAGGCAGCACTAATAACGCTTTTTGCCGGTGTCTCAATTTCTGCAATATCCCCTGGAGCTGCATCAAAACCAGATGGATTTACATCCAGTCTGCGGACACCTGAACCTGTTGTACTGCAAACAGAATTCATTGCACAGCTTTTACATCCGCCGTGGGGCTTTAGTTCTACAATAATATTATTTTTAAAAACTTCAACAATTTTTCCTTTTTCAATCATATAAACCTCCAATGCTTTATCCGGGGATTCTTCCGGCTGTCATTTTCTATATGACAATACATTTTAATAATCTAATCGGACCTTCGGTCTCTCACTGCATTACTGTGGCCTGCAGTATAAAAATTACTCCATAATTTTAAGAATATCAAGTATATTGATAATTAGTTGTTGAAAAAATCCCGGGAAAAACGTACATTTTCAGGACGGCTCAGTTACAGACCAGAGGTATTATTTGAATATTATACAAATTATTATTATTGGTATCGGGCTTGGCATGGACGCGTTTGCAGTCTCCGTAGCAAACGGTTTAAAGTTAGATAAAATGCATGTAATGCACTCGTTTAAAATGGCATTTTTCTTTGGCTTTTTTCAGGCAGTAATGCCAGTGCTTGGATGGCTTATCGGAGTTCATATTGTCGGTTTTATTATGGCTGTTGATCACTGGATTGCTTTTGCTCTTCTCGGTGGAATCGGATTTAAAATGATTCATGAAGCAGCAACAGAGAGCAGTGATGAAACAAAATTAAATCCGGGAAGCTTGTTGACATTGCTTTTTCTGTCTGTTGCAACAAGCATTGATGCTTTTGCTGTTGGTTTTACCTTTGCACTTTTAAAAATATCAATTTTAACACCGGTTTTTATTATAGGTATTATTACTTTTCTTATGTCACTTGCAGGTGTGTATCTCGGGAAGAAAACAGGAGTGCTTCTTAGAAAAAAAGCTGAAATTGCCGGAGGCATAATTCTTATTGCAATCGGATTGAAGATTGTTATTGAGCACGTTTTTTTTTCACATATGTAACATTAAGAAAGAGTGGCGAATTAATGCTGCAAAACGGAAATCAGTAAACCCGGAACAGGAACAGCCGGAGATGTCATCCATAAAAGTTAAAATTGTAAATCCGTCAGTAGTTCAGAAGTTATTACCCTGGGTACAATGCTATGGTAACAGAAGTAAAAAGAAATTATATCTTACTTTTGATGACGGTCCTGACCCGAGGTTTACTCCGGAAATATTAACAATTCTCAGTGACTTCGGGATAAAAGGCCATTTTTTTCTGAGAGGGGACAGGATTGAACAGAACCCTTCAATTGTCAGAGAAATAACAGAAGCAGGGTCAGTAGTAGGAAATCACGGTTATTCTCATACAAGTCTTATTTTCAGATCTGCCGAATTTATCCGGCAGGAGATTGAAAAGACCAATGTAATTATCCGTAACATAACCGGAGCTAAGCCTGTTTATTTCAGGCCTCCTTACGGAAGATTTGATTTACGCTTTAAAAAAATTATGACACATTTTAAAATGAGATTAGTATTATGGAGTCTTTTGACATATGATTTTACTGAAAAATACAATGTAAATAGCATTGTAAACACCTATGTCAGAAACGGCTCAATACTTGTATTTCATGACGGCCTGAAAATCAGTATAAAAACAGTTAAAATGCTTCCGGACATAATAAGAACTTTACAAAACAGGGGATATGAATTTTCTCTTTTAAAAAATCAGACAGGAGAGTAAAATGAGTCCTTTACACCTTTATCCTGATATTGTAATACGGCTTGGAGCTGCTATTATTTTTGGCGGTGCAATTGGTCTTGAAAGAGAATTCCACGGACGGCCTGCAGGTATCAGAACCCATATACTTGTATGTATGGGAGCAACAATGATAATGCTCTTACCAAGACTTCTTTTTACGCATGATACAGCAGGGGATCAATTCAGTATTCTAAATGTACAGGGAAGAATTATAGCAGGTATTGTGACTGGTATCGGCTTTTTAGGCGCCGGAGCGATAATCCGTATCGGAGACATGGTAAGAGGTCTTACTACAGCAGCAGGTATCTGGTTTACTGCTGCACTGGGTGCTGTAACAGGCGCGGGATATTTATTAATTGCTGCAATATGTACAATTATGGGGATTTTTATCACAATTATTTTTGAAA
>QNDG01000216.1 GCA_003645915.1 Candidatus Zhuqueibacterota bacterium
CTGCTCCCACAGCATGGAATACTGACGGAATCAGAATACCAAGGGCAATAAACAACCCGCTTAAAATTAATAATTTGGATTTTTGCGGATCCATTAATTTTATTTCCCCAGATTAAAAGTCACACTGCCCAAAATATATGTACCGGGCATGGGATATCCGTACATTGACTGGTATTTTTTGTTAAACAGATTCTTTACTGCAATTTTAAATCCAAAGCCTGAGTATAGGGGGCCTTTTATACTTAAGTTTACAACAGTGTAATCGTCCATAGGCTTTTCTTTGTTATCAGCTCCGTAAAGATCTCCCACGTAGATCAAATCTCCAAACAAGGTAAATGATCTGAAATGCAAAACTGCCTGAGCATTAAGTTTTTTACCCGGAGAATATAAGGTCTCGTTGCCGGGATTAACCTGTGACCAGGCAACATTAAAACTTATAAAATCAGATGGGATCCATTTTGCAGAAAGTTCATAACCTGTATGATCGAATTCGCCTGAATTAACCCATGTAAAAGGAAAACCTGGGTTGCTGGGTCTTATCATATTTTTCCCTTTTGACTGGTACAAAGTAAGGTCAAATTTCAGGCCGGTTCCAATGTATTGTGTGAGCCCTGCTTCATAATTCCACATCTCTTCAGGCTGCAAATCCGGATTTTTAGGAGCGAAAAAGTAAAGCTCTCTTAAAGAAGGACTTCTGAATCCTTTCCCTGCCGAGGCTCTTAAGGAAGTTGTTGACGAAATATGTGTAATTAATCCGAATTGTGGAATTATTTGAGAACCGAACTGGGAGCTCTTTTCGATTCTGATACCTGAACTGGAAATAAAACGGTTCAGGAATATCTGTTTTGTATGAACATATAAGCCGTATTCGGATACATAAAACTCACCGAAATTCACATCTCCGAATGTATTTTCTGCTTTACCTCCATATTTCTTATAGTCAAAACCTACTACTGTAGAGTTCCCGCTAAAAGGTTTAAATGTATTGTACGCCATTACTCCAAGAGTTCTGTCATCGGATTTCCATCCGTCATAGAATTTATGATTTCCAAAATTTCCGTGAAATTTTACAACACTTTTACCAAGAGAACCGGAATTTGTAAGAGTTACGTCGCCGCCGTATCTTAAAATATCATACCAGTTGTCTTCGCGGGGATCATCAATTGTACCTGGGTCATAAACAGTTACATCAGCATATGAACCGTTAATTTTCAGAGATGTTTTATTTGATATATCATATGTAAAATTTGAAGTGACATGGTTACCTTTATATCTTGAATCTGCATCTGTACGGTGACCATCTGTTTGTCTTAATGAAATTGTTGTAAAAGAGGAAACTCTGTTTTTCTTTATTCCAAGAGAAGCAGAACCGGTTTTAGTATTAAAAGTCCCGGTGCTGCCGTTAAAATTCAAATAAATTCCCTCGTTTTTCTGCTGATAGGGAATAAGATTAATTACTCCTCCGGTTGCATTAGTACCGTAAATAAATGATGCAGGACCCCGGATTATTTCAACACGTTCAACGCCGTCTGTTGAAAAGTCATCTGCTATGGTGCAGCCCATTAAACCCATAAAATCAGGTCTTCCGTTACGAAGAATAAGTACCTGAGTTGCAGCGCTTCCGCCAAGTCCCCGCACGGATATCTTTCCTGCGGCATTACCGGCAACGCCAAACCCCATAACTCCCCATTCTGTTATGTAAATTGACGGAATTGAAAGATTGATTGCCTCCAGAACGGAAGAAGTTGGTATGTTTTGAATGTCAGTATAATTAATTGAAGATACCGAAGCAACTATATCTCTTTCGGTGTCTTCTGTTTTTGTCGCGGTTATAATTACCGGATTGAGGTGATATTTTACTTTAATGGAATCGTCCGGAATGGTTTTATCCGATTCCTTTGCAAAAATACTCGTTGACAAGAAAATCACAAGAAACAGTGATAAAATTGTTTTAGATGACATTTTTCCTCCCAAGTGATCGATAATTTGTAGCACGAAAAAACAAAACGTAACACAAACAACATAATTTATTCTAATCTTAATGTCAAGCAAAAATTATAATCAGAAAAAAATTTATTTGTTATTGATTTAAACAGACTTTTGTTTTATATTACACAAACGTTTGCGGAGACTGTTTTTTCGGGAAATTAAAATACAGGGAGATAAAAATGAAATTTTCGTTTCTTGATTACGCTGTTTTTCTGGGATATATTATGTTTATTGTTTTTCTGGGTCTTTTTGTTTCAAGGGAGAAAAAAGGACATAAAAAAGACTCAAAAGACTACTTTCTTGCCAGCAAAGCACTCCCGTGGTGGGCAGTTGGTGCGTCTTTAATTGCAGCCAATATTTCTGCAGAGCAGGTTATAGGCATGTCAGGTTCAGGTTATGCAATAGGTCTTGCTATTGCTTCATACGAATGGATGGCTGCTCTTACTCTGATAATTGTTGCAAAATTCTTCTTGCCTATTCTTATAAAAAAAGAAATTTATACAATGCCACAGTTTCTTGAGATTCGTTTTGACAGAAGGGTGAGAATGAGTCTCGCTATTTTCTGGCTCCTTGTGTATGTTTTTGTTAATCTTACTTCAGTACTCTATCTGGGGGCTCTGGCATTACGTACAATAATGGGTGTAAGTTTATGGTGGGGAATTATCGGTCTTGCGGCATTTTCAGCCATATATTCGATTTACGGAGGATTAAAAGCTGTTGCATGGACAGATGTAGTTCAGGTTGCAGTATTAATCGGAGGCGGATTTATTACAACAATTCTTGCATTAAATGCTATAAGCCACGGTTCGGGATTTATTGCAGGATTTCTGGATCTTGTAAAACAGGTGCCTGACAGATTTGACATGATTCTTTCAAGAAGCAATCCCAATTATGATAAATTACCCGGAATTGGAGTTCTTATAGGAGGTATGTGGATTGCAAATCTGTTTTACTGGGGATGTAACCAGTATATTACCCAAAGAGCTCTGGCATCAAAAAGTTTAAAAGAAGCTCAGAGGGGTCTTGCTTTTGCAGGATATTTAAAACTTCTGACTCCCTTAATTGTTGTTATACCCGGAATAGCAGCTTATGCTCTGCATGCTGATATAACGAAACCAGATTCAGCATATCCTTGGCTGTTAAATACATTCGTTCCTTCAGGACTTAAAGGTGTTGCATTTGCAGCCTTAATTGCAGCGATTGTTTCATCTTTAAGCTCAATGGTAAACAGTACAGCTACAATCTTCTCAATTGATATATATAAACAGATTCTGAATAAAAAAGCCACTGAAACACAGCTTGTACGAACGGGAAGAATTGCAAGCGGTGTTGCATTGATTGTTGCAGTATTAATTGCACCTCAACTTCAGTCATTATCTCAGGCCTTTCAATACATTCAGGAATATACAGGGTTCGTAAGTCCCGGTATTCTTGCAATTTTTATGGCAGGTCTTTTCTGGAAAAAAGCAACAACAAATTCAGCGCTTTTTGCCGCAGTTTTAACTATACCTCTTTCTGCCGGGTTTAAATATCTTATGCCGAACCTTGCTTTCCTTGACAGAATGGGGCTGATTTTTCTTATACTTCTCGGATTGATAATTATTGTTTCACTTATTGAGACAAGAGAAAATCATCCTAAGGCAATACAGGTTTCCAGACAGTTGTTTAAGACAGATAATGTCTTTAATGTGCTGAGTATAGGAATAATCGGAATTCTGGCTGCGCTTTATGCAATATTCTGGTAGTAATTTAAAAAACTGAAAAGGAAGCTTGGGCGGATTGATGAGAATTGAAAAGAGTGTGTTTGGGAAAACAGGCTCAGGTGTTGAAATAGAGCAGTATGAACTTTTTGCAGGTCATATAAAAGCAAGGGTAATGACTTTTGGCTCAGTGTTGATTGGCATTGATGTTCCTGATAAGACGGGCAAATATCATGATGTTACCCTGGGTTATGATTCTCTTAATGATTATATCCGTGACAAATTTTATTTCGGAGCAATTGTAGGAAGATATGCGGGAAGAATTAAAAATGGTCATTTCAGATTAAACGGAAAGGATTATTTTCTTACAAGAAACAGCGGTGCAAATCACCTGCACGGCGGAGAGTCCGGATTCAGCAAAAAGGTATGGCTGGCAGAACCATTCAGCAAAAGTAATGAGGTGGGGGTCCGCCTTTACTATAAAAGCAGTGCGGGTGAAGAGGGTTATCCCGGAGATTTGTGCTGTCAGATAAGATACATATTGTCCTCGGATAACAGTCTTTCAATTAAATATCATGCAAAATGTACTGAGCCTACACCTGTAAATCTTGCAAATCATTCATATTTTAACTTGTCTGAAGATAAAAATATCTTGCAGCACACACTCAGACTTTTTGCTGATAAATACCTGCCTGCAGGTAGTGATCTTTTACCTACAGGGGAAATTCTTTCTGTTAAAGGGACTTTTTTTGATTTTTCTTCAGAAAAAGTTTTGGAGCATGCTATTAATGAAACAGAAAACGGATTTGATAATACATTTGTTATAAATAATAGCTCCGGAAAGTTAAAACCTGCTGCAGTACTTAAAAGCCCGGATA
>QNDG01000217.1 GCA_003645915.1 Candidatus Zhuqueibacterota bacterium
AAACCCTCATCATGTTTTAATTCTTACTTTTATTGAATTGAATTAAGTAACTCTGATAAATCTTTTACATTATTTTTTCTGTTAAATTTTTCAACAAAAACATCTGCAGCCTTATTATTAACTCTATGTTCATAATATTTCCTGAAATATCTCTCAATACAATCTGCTATGCCTTCAACATCCACAGGACTGATTATGTCTGCTTTTCCAAATTGCTTTAAAATATCTGCGGCATCGCAATCAGGAATTAATGCAAAAATATGTTTATCTGCAGCCATATACTCAAATAATTTACCTGTAACCATCCCCCTCCCCAATTTCTCTGAAATAAGAAGCAACAATGCATCTGCATTAACAATTAAATCGATACACTCATTATGATCCTTATAGCCGTATATAATTGTATTTTTACCAAGCCCTGCTTCATCTATTAAAGCTGCTAAATCAATATCTATTACCGTCCCGGCAAACTGCAGTAAAATTTTTTCCTTTAATTTTTCATTTCTGCTGCAAGCCAGAGCCACTCCTTTAATAAACATATCCGGATTTGTATATTTTGTTATTGAACCCGTATATACTATTTTAAAAGTATTATCTTGTTTTGATAAATGATATTTAAAATCATCAGGTTCATAACCATTTGGAATTATTTTTATTGACACCTTATTGGTTAATAAAAAACTATTCAATCTCTCGGCAATACCTGAAGATACTGTCACGATCCCATCCGCAAATTTCAGAGTTTTTCTCAATATCCACCTGTTTACTCTTTTATGAAATACTGTAAGTGAACGTGTTTCAATTTCAAACAACCAGTCATCTCGTAAATCTGCAATCCACGGGACACCAAAAATCTTTTTTAAAATGTATCCTGCAACATGAACCGAATTAGGCGGTGATGTTGTAATAACCGCTTTAATATGCTTATCATATTTCAAAATTTTGTATGCCTTAATCACCACAAATGGAACCCATAAAATTCTTATATCAGGAATAAACCAGTAATTGAGAAATTTTCTGAACAACACACCAAATTTTTTAGATCTGCTGCCCGAATTCTCATTATTCTTATCGACCCTGAACCATTTTGAAACTCTTAAAGGATCCAGCGATTCAGTACGAAAAACAGGAACTTCCTCTATTTCTCGTAAAATAGAGTAATCATAAGCATAATAAACAATATCTTTTACAGTAATTACAACAGGTTTCCATCCGAATTCAGGAAGATATTTTGCCCATTTAGCAGGTCTTTGAACTCCACCCATACCAAGAGGAGGAAAATAATAAGAAATTATCAATACTTCTTTCATTACCGGACAGACCTCTTAAGTAAAGAATTTATAGCCGCTTTCTCCCCCTTAGTCAGAAATCCTGTTATAAAAAGAAACAACGGGAACAGAATCAATACAAGCAGCCCCATTCCTTGTTTAACAAAAAATATTTTTCCTGCAGTATAGACAATTATTGTTGTAAATAATATCTTGCAAATTCTCCATGATTCGTATGGAACAGGATAAAGCTTTCTGTTAACAAAAAATATTATCCCTGCCATTACTGCATATGCAGAAAGAGTCGCAAGTGCAGCACCTGTGATATTCATAACCGGCACTAAAACAGTATTCATAAGAACTCCTGTCAATGCTCCCGCTGATGTTATGAATATAAGATACCTTGTTTTCTTCTTCAGATATATGCCTATCATAAAGTTTACATATAATCCGTAAAAAACGTATGCTAATAAAATAAACGGAACTATTGAGCTGCCTTTGGTAAAACCTTTTCCGAACAGAGCTATGTTCCCAATGTGGAATGAGACAATTTCATTAAGAGAAAAAGTTATAAGCAGAAAAAACAACATTGTTACTGCAAGAAAATATGTCAGCACTCTGGCAAATATCTGTGGAGCATCTTTTTGTTCTTTTGCTGTCTTAAGGAAAAAAGGATGCCATGCAAATCTGAAAGCTGCTACAAGAAGCGCCATAAACATACCAAGTTTGCAGTTCGCGCTGAATATTCCTGCTGCACTCTTTCCGGCCATGCGGTCAAGAAAAAACCTGCCTATCTGATCCATAACCAAAACTGCTATACCGGATGGAATATACGGCAGACCAAAATTGAGCAGATGTTTTAATACTGAAAAATCGAATTTATTTTCAAAGAACTCTGAAATTACAGGCAAGAGTATTATTAACGTAGCAACTGACGCTATTACGTTACTTATAAATATCCCCCTTACCCCTGCTTTAAGTACAACAACAAAAACAACATTTAATCCCACGTTAAGAAGGATGTTAGCAAGCTTTACAAAAACAAAATGTTTCGACCTTTCTTCTCCTCTTAACACAAGAAAAGGTATCAAGCTAAGTGTATCTGCAAAAAGAATGCCTGCGCCAAGTCTTATAAGTAAAGTGAAATTTTTACTTGTAAAAATTATTTTTGAGAATAACCCGGGAAAGAGAAAAATTAATCCGGAAAAAATAATGCCTGAAAAAAACAAAGAAATAAGCGCAGTTGAAAAAATAAGTCTTTTTTCTTCTCTTGTATCTGCCAGTACAAAATATCTTAAAAACGCAACATCCATACCGTAACTGAAAAATACAGTAAATATTGCAAGTGAAGAAAAAAGAAGTGCTGCAACTCCGTACTGTTCCGGGTCAATAAAATTTGTATGAATTGGCAGAAGCAGAAACCCGATTGCCCGGCTTAAAATATGTCCTATTCCATATACCGCAGAATGTCTTGTAAGTCTCTTTATACTTGAAAGCATACTTTATCCGGGTTATCTTTTCAATGCTCTGTGTGCAATATCTTTTCTGTAATAAGCACCATCAAATGTAATTTTGCCAACATTGTTGTAAGCTTTTTTTACTGCAGATTTAATGTCATTATCAACTGCTGTAACACTTATTACTCTTCCTCCTGACGTAACCAGATCTTTACCTTTATAAGCGGTTCCTGCATGAAAGACCATTACATCAGGTTCATTAATTTTATATCCGAAAACAACCTTACCTTTTTCATATTTGCCGGGATATCCTCCTGATGCAATTACCACATTTACTGCAGATTTATTTCTTATTTTTAATCTGTAATCCTTCAGAGTACCTTTTACAGAAGATAAAAGAAGCTCGACAAAGTCACTCTCAATTAAAGGCAGTACTGCCTGAGTTTCCGGATCGCCGAATCTGCAGTTAAATTCAAGAACTTTTGGCCCTCCGGATGTAATCATTAACCCTGCATACAAAACGCCCTTATAAATAATATTTCTCGATTCCATGCCCCACAATACAGGATACAGAATTTTATCTTTTACAACCTGAACCATTTTTTCATCAATAACAGGTGCCGGAGCATAAGCTCCCATTCCTCCTGTATTGGGGCCTTTATCATTCTCAAAAATTGCTTTGTGATCCTGAGCCGGCGGCAGAACAACTATCTCCTTCCCGTCTGTTACTGCAAGAACAGAGACTTCTTCTCCCTGAAGAAACTCCTCAATTAAAAGTCTTGATCCTGATTCGCCGAATACTTTGTCCCGCATAATTGTTGCGATGCCGTCATAAGCTTCGTTTCGGGATTTACATATAATTACACCTTTACCTGCGGCAAGACCGTCTGCTTTTAACACATACGGAGCCTGATGCTCGCTTATGTACTTCTCTGCTTTTTCAGGATCAGTAAAAACCTCCGAATCAGCGCACGGTATGTTAAAAGCTTTCATGAGATCTTTTGCAAAGACCTTACTGCTTTCAATTCTGGCTCCTTTTTGATCAGGTCCGAAAACAGGCAGATCTTTCTTGTTAAACTCATCAACAATTCCAAGAGCAAGAGGGATTTCCGGGCCCACAACAGTCAGGTCAATCTTCTTTTTCCGTGCAAAATTTACAAGCCCTTTTATATCTGTGGGGGCAATATCCACACATTCGGCAATTTCTCTGATACCTCCGTTTCCAGGTGCACAATATACTTTTTCTACATTTTTACTCTGAAGAATTTTCCACACAATAGTATGCTCTCTTCCTCCTCCGCCAACTACAAGTATTTTCATCCATACCTCCCGGTATTTATTTTTTTATGTGATTTGATTTCAGCCATCATATCCCTGTACTTTGCAGCTTTTTCAAAATCAAGATTTTCCGCTGCTTTCATCATGTCCCGCTCTAACATATCAAGAACTTCCTCAATTTCAGCAGGAGCAAGATTTAACACAGATTTTGAATCGTAAGCACTTATATTATCCGTTCCCACATCTGCAACTGCTGTTGCTGACATTATCTCATCAACACTCTTATAAATTGTTTTCGGAGTTATATTGTGCTTTTCATTGTATTTTTTCTGTATCATGCGTCTTCTGTTTGTTTCATCTCTTACTTTACAAATTGCATCTGTCATTTTATCTGCGTAAAAAATAACTGTTCCGTCAACATTTCTGGCTGCCCGGCCTGCGGTCTGCATTAAGGATCGCTCGGAACGTAAAAACCCCATTTTATCAGCATCAAGAATTGCAACAAGAGAAACCTCCGGCAGATCCAGACCCTCTCTTAAAAGATTAATTCCAACCA
>QNDG01000218.1 GCA_003645915.1 Candidatus Zhuqueibacterota bacterium
ATTAATGTTTATAGGAAGACTCGGGCCTTTGACAATTGCAGTTGCGCTGGAACGTCCCAGATACGGAGTAAATTACAGATATGCAAAAGGTGAAATCATGGTAGGCTAGTTCTGCCGGATTGGGAGGATAAAGTGAGAAGCATTGCAATAATCGGACTTTCAAGTTTTGGATATTTTCTTTCACTGGAACTTGCAAATCAGGGTATTGAGATTATGGCTATTGATCTTGACGAGGAAAAAATTGAGAAGATTAAACGCCGCGTAAATAAAGCTGTAATTGCAGATGCCACTGACAGGGCTGTTCTTGAAACAATTGGCCTTGAAGAGCTGGACGGTGTGGTTGTGAGTCTCGGACAGATTGAATCAAGTGTCCTGACAACTCTTCATCTTAAAGAAATGAAAATTTCCAACATTATTGCAAAAGCTCTTTCTGAAGAGCACGGTAAGATTCTTGAAAAAATAGGAGCTACAAATGTCATTTTTCCTGAAAAGGATATGGCCAAAAAGGCAGCAAGAACGTTAATTTATGATAATATATTAGACCACATCCCCCTTGCAGAAGGATACAGTATTTTTGAGATTGCACCTCCGGCATCATTTTTAAGAAAATCTCTCGGAGAGCTTGATTTAAGACGAAAGTACGGAGTACAGGTAATAGTTGTTAAAGAGTTGATACCACAGAATGTCGTTTTGGTACCTATGGCGGATTATGTTATTAAAGACAGTGATATACTGGTTATGATAGGCAGAGACGAGGATTTGGAAATTATTAAGAATTTGAAGTAAATAAACTGATGAATAATAAGTGTCGGATATTTCCAGATGCGGGTGAAAAAAATTTTGAATTTTGAATTAAAAAAAGATTAGCGGAGATTTCCAGATGCCGAAGAAAAAATCCTCAAATTTGTCATGCCCATGAAAATGGGCATCCAGAGGGGAGGTATAGGGTGGTTTGTATCGCCGCCTCCTCCTGGATTCCTCCCGATTCTAATTATTATATTTTTATTAAAGAGAATCGGGACGGGAATGACTCCCCCGAAGCGCTGCAAGTGGCGGAGATTTTCCCCGATTTTGATTATTATAGTTTCTGATCCACTAATTACACGAATTAACACGAATTGATCCACGAATCTGTCAAAAGCCGGACTTCGTTACAAGAATTTTCACTAATTGTAAGGGCACAGTGCGCTGTGCCCCTACGGTTTCCGGGCGGAGATTTTCAGATGCCGGTAAAACACATCCGCCATAATACCTATACCTATAACGTTTTTTGTCTTATCTTTTTTACTTTATCCTTTATCCTTACTATACATAAGCATGTCAAGCTTTTTCAGGGCACCATAACTCAAAGCAGTTGAAAATAAATAAAAAATCTTTTGATTTTGCTAAAAAAAATTGTATCTTACACGTTGCTTATGCGAGAGTGGCGGAACTGGTAGACGCGCTAGATTTAGGATCTAGTGTCGGTCCGACGTGAGGGTTCGAGTCCCTCCTCTCGCACAAAAATAAATTCATAAGGTTCAGGAGAAAATATTGAAAGTTGTTGTATCAGATGTGAATTCGTGGAAAAAGAAGCTGGATATCATTGTGCCTGCCCAGGAAGTAGAGACTAAAAAAGAAGAAAAAATTAATCATTATCAAAAGACTGCCAGATTAGACGGATTTCGTAAGGGCAAGGCACCAAGATCATTAATTAAAAAGAGATTCGGTGCGTCTATTGAAGCAGAAGCAATTGATGAATGTATTGATAAGTTTTTTAAAAAAGCAGTGGTTGAAAATAACATTGATATTGTATCTGCAGCTAAAATCGTAAAGATTGATTTCAATGATGTAAAAGATCTTGAGTTTACTGCAGAGGTAGAAGTCAACCCGGATGTTGAAGTGAAAGATTACTTGAATATTAAGGTTGAAAAAGATGTGTTCACTGTTACAGATGAAGAAGTAGAAAATACTCTTACAAGGTTACAGGAGGAAGCTGCGACAATTGAGGAGACAGACGATCCTGCAGAAGAGGGTTCCATAATAAAGGGAACTGTTCAGGAAACCGATGAGAACGGTGTCCCGATTGTTGGCAAAAGGTGGGAAGGCCAGGTTTTTGAACTTGGCAAGGAACCGATAACAGGTGAAACATTAAAACAACTGGAAGGTATTAAAAAGGGCGAGGAGAGGAAGTTTTCTTTAAATATACCCCAAAAAGATAATACTGAAGAGCCAAATAAAAATGTTAATTTTTTCTTTACTTTAGAAACAACTTATAAGAAAAAGCTCCCTGAACTTGATGCTGAGTTTGCAAAGAGATTCGGCCCTTTTGAGACTATTGACGATTTAAAGAAACATATCAGAGAGAGTTTTGTAAAAGAGAACGAGAAACAGTCTGATACAATTCTTGAAAACCGGATTATTGATGAAATAATTAAAAAAAATGATTTTGAACTTCCTCCTTCTTTGGTTGAAACAGCTTTGGACTCTCTTTGGGAAGATTACAGCAAAGATCAAAAAAACACAATCAACGAAGAAGAGTTCCGGGATTATCAGCGGCCAAATGCCGAGTGGAATTTAAAATGGTATATCCTGCGGGATGAGATTATTAAACTTGAGGGAATAGAGGTTACAGATCAGGATGTTGAAGACTATCTTAAAAAGGTCGAAGAAATTTCGGAAGAAGAGGCAAAAAAGATAAGAAGGCATCTTAAGAATAAATCCAACAGAGAAAAATTTAAAAGAGACCTCCTTTCCGGAAAAGTAATGGATTTCTTAAAAGAGAAATCAAAAATAAAAGAAGTAAAGAAAAAAGCCAAATCATAAAAAGAGGATTTTCTTATGGGACTTGTACCAATAGTAGTTGAACAGACAGGAAGGGGCGAAAGATCTTACGATATTTTTTCCAGGCTTCTTAAGGAGAGAATCATTTTTATTGGTTCTCCTATAGATGACACTGTTGCAAGTCTTGTTATAGCCCAACTGCTTTTTCTTGAAGCAGAAGATCCTGAAAAAGATATTTACATTTATTTAAATACTCCGGGCGGGCATGTTTCCTCAGGGCTTGCAATTTATGATACAATGCAGCATGTACGTCCCGATATTTCAACAATTTGTATGGGGCAGGCTTCAAGCATGGGTGCGCTTCTGCTTGCTGCAGGGGCTCAAGGTAAACGGTCTGCTCTTCCCCACGCAAGAATTATGATCCATCAGCCTCTTGGAGGTGCACAGGGTCAGGCAACTGATATTGAAATTCAGACAAAAGAGATATTGACTTTAAGGCAGAAACTTAACGAGATACTTGTAAAACATACGGGTCAGAGTATTAAAAAGATAGAGACTGATACAGACAGAAACTTTTTCATGTCTGCCGAGGAAGCAAAAGATTACGGTATAATTGATGAAGTTCTTATCAGAAGTGATAAAAAGAAGGGGGAATAGTGTCATCTGAAAACAGATATGTGTGCTCTTTCTGCGGACGAAGTTCCGAAGAAGTGGATGCAATGGTTACAGGCCCCGGAGTAAATATCTGTAATGAATGCGTCAGATATGCAGAAGAGATTATTAAGTCTGATCTGGTAAAAAGATCCCTTTCTCTTGTTCACCCTTTATTGAAACCAGTAGAGATCAAGGCAGAGCTTGATCAATACGTAATAGGGCAGGACAGAGCGAAAAAAGCAATATCTGTTGCAGTTTACAATCACTACAAAAGAATTAATAATTCTACATTATCCAGCGAAGATTATGTTGACCTCTCAAAAAGCAATATTCTGATGATAGGCCCCACTGGAACAGGTAAAACCTTGATCGCACAGACTTTGGCAAGGTTTTTAAAAGTTCCTTTTGCTATTGCTGATGCAACAACATTAACAGAGGCCGGATATGTTGGTGAGGATGTTGAGAATGTTCTTGTCAGACTGCTGCAGGCGGCAGATTATCAGCTTGAAAAGGCGGAACATGGAATTGTGTATATTGATGAAATTGACAAAATTGCAAGAAAAGATGAGAACTCTTCCATCACAAGAGATGTTTCCGGAGAGGGCGTTCAGCAGGGGTTGCTGAAACTTCTTGAGGGTTCTGTTGTTTCCGTACCTCCCAAGGGAGGCAGAAAGCATCCTGAGCAGAGTCTGATAAATATTAATACGAAAAATATTTTATTTATATGCGGCGGATCATTTGTTGGTCTTGAAAAAATAATCGCATCCAGAATCGGTAAAAAGGTGATAGGGTTCGGAGCTTCAGTAAAATCAAACAGAGAAAAGAGTCTTGGCGAACTGATGCAGTATGTTGAGCCTGATGATCTGTTAAGATTCGGACTGATTCCGGAGCTGATAGGA
This sequence comes from Candidatus Zhuqueibacterota bacterium, assembly GCA_003645915.1. Classification (GTDB taxonomy): domain Bacteria; phylum Zhuqueibacterota; class QNDG01; order QNDG01; family QNDG01; genus QNDG01. Next base: position 4,317 of record QNDG01000218.1, read on the forward strand.
AGGCTTCCTGTTATAACCACGCTTGATGAACTGAGCGAAGAAGCAATGTTAAAGATTCTGCTTGAACCCAAAGATGCTCTTGTAAAACAGTACCAGCATCTGTTAAAGCTTGACGGCGTGGAACTGGAGTTTGAAAATAAATCACTTAATGCTATTGTGAATCAGGCTATAAAGAAGAAAACAGGGGCAAGGTCTTTAAGGTCAATAATGGAAAATGTTATGATGGATATAATGTTTGA
>QNDG01000219.1 GCA_003645915.1 Candidatus Zhuqueibacterota bacterium
CCGGTTTTTCGGGTCCGTAACAATTAAAACGCGGTCCCCCTGATTAAGGTTTCTGAATTTTCTAAAAGGATCAAAAAACAGTTTGTTTTTTCCCCTATGAATTTTTTTAACAGGAATTTTATTTCCCTTAACTTTAAAACCGCATTCGGAAATTCTTTCCAATGCCCATTTATTTGCAGATTGTTCCCCCTGTCCCGGATGCATAGAAAGATGATATCTTCTGTAGTGGTGTAATTCATGGGCAAAAATAAAAGCAAGTTTATCATATATGGATCCGAATGTTAATTCCCAACCGTATTTGTCTTTTTCTTTTACCGGAAATGATGTTTTTAGCCCGAGACATATTCTGATAAGACAGAAATTTACCGGAAGATCTTCAGGAGTATTCCATTTTTTTGAAAATTTCCATTTTCCCCTTCCTGTTGCAAATTTATCAGGAGTAAATTGTTTTGTGTATGTAGTGCCAAAGGAATATTGACATGAGTTCAGAATGTAAACTGCAATTATCAGATTTTCCGTATCAGATGTGCAGGCAATTTTTTTTATAACATTCATTATTTTTTTTGAAAATGTATCGTCATATTCCGGGGAATCGTAAAATAAGTATGTCTTCATAAACAAATATACAAAATTAACCGTATTTTTTCAATGGGCAAAATAAAGCTCTGATATTCCGGCAATATTTGCCGTGTTTTGTAAATAATGCAAATTCCTGCCAATATCTATCTTGTTAATAATCAAGAAGATAAAAACAACGACTTTCTCATGGCATATTCATTGCCTTCTATTGTGCACAGAGGGGTAAAGATTCAGAGGAAAAGCTATGAGAACCGGATTTAAAAATAATATTGTTAAGATCAGCGCTCGCGTAATTTTGTTTTTTTTGTTAAGTAGTCAGGCTTTTTCAGTAACATTAAAATGGGGTCAGGTTAGTGATACTGACATCCGGGGATATTTAATTTATTACGGTACAGAATCCGGATGTTATACAACTGTTATTGATGTCGGGGATACTTCCCAGTACAGTGTGGCAGATATCGAAAACGGAGTTAAGTACTATTTCGCAGTATCTGCATATGATAAATGGGGGAATGAGAGCCCTGTATCTCAGGAAGTGGAATACGAAAGTATTAATACCTCAAAAACTACGGGTGTTGATAAGGAAAAGGTTCCCGGTAATTTTGAATTAGGTCAGAATTACCCGAATCCGTTTAATCCGGTTACTAAAATAAAGTATAAAGTCAGTAAACCGGGAAGAGTTGTTCTTGCAATTTACAATATTTACGGTCAAAAAGTAAGAACCCTTGTTGATGAGTATATCATTAATACAAATGCTCCCAATGAAGTGGTGTGGGACAGTACAGATGATGCGGGAAACAGATTATCCAGCGGAGTCTATCTGTACAGCCTTGTTGTAGGAAATGAAATAGCGACAAGAAGAATGATTTTAAACAAATAGCGGACTTTTCAGAACCGCAAGAGAGGAAGAAGGTAGAAAAAATCCCTTCTGCAAATAAACGCAGAAGGGATTTTACCTTTAATCTATTTCAAAATTACAACTCTTTTTCAATCGGATAAACAGGGTGAATATCAACAGGAATATCATTCAGACTATCGAGAGCTTTTTGTACTTCAGGTTTAATAACAGCATATTTTTCAATAAGTTCTTTAGCTGCTTTATAATCTCCTGTTGCCTCAATAAGCAGGACTTTTTTGGCAAGTTGTTTAACGGCAGATTTAATTTTAAATTCATTAACGTAAAATTTACCGTCTCTTGAAATTTTATAAGCACCTTTCTCAAGATAAAAATTCATCTGTATCGCAGTGCCGCCGCCGTGCGCTTCTCCTATTCCGAATCTTATTGATCTGAACATACCACCGAGATTTGTTGCGTAAAGAGTTTTTTCAAGAGATTTTGGGAAAATACCTTTATCAATCAGAAATTGGCAGTTAAACATTCCCAGTACATCTGCTTTACACTCTTCGATTGTAGAATAAAGATCTTTTAATTCTTTATTAACAGTTGTATTCTTTCCGTTGACTGTTATCTCGCCGGGGCCCAGACCATGGCTTACCTCATGCATAAGTATATGGTTAAAGTAAGCGTCAAAGGATACTTTTTTCATTGTTTTTTTGGTAAGGGTTCTTTCTACAATTGGAATCAGAATTTTATCAAATTTTGCATGCATTACATTTTTCAGAAGAACTTTTTTTGATCCCTTTGCTTTGCGGACTCTTTCATCATTTGGAAGATTAAAAGCCAGGGTCTGAACCCCTGCTTTTGTATCCCCCGCAGTGAAGATTTCATTAACAACTTTTATTGGAGATGATGATCCTCTCTCAAAATTTTTATACTTGTCAGCAAGCGGGAGATTTGCTTCCATCTGATTAAGTAAACTTCCGATTACCTGCAGTTTTTTACTTTCTTCCTTATCAACAATACATACAAAAGCCTCAAAAGCAGCTTTGTATCCGAAAAGGTTATCTTCATAAACTTCATACGGTCCGATTACTGTCTCAATATCGCCGTTAAGATCCATCCAGTCCATGTCACTTTGGAAATAGTCATTTGATAAGAATGAATCTGCACGTGATAAAAGAAATGTTCTTAAAGATTGATCTGATGTAAGCTGGGCCGCTTGTTTTAAAAAGTCTGCTGCTTTTGTAAGCTCTTTTTTGTAATATTCGGAATATGGGATTGCGGCAAGTTTGTCTCCCTTTCTTCTGATAACAGTAAAGTTGCTTTCAAATGCGTCCTTTGTTTCAGGGTGATCTTTAAGCCATTTAAGAAATTCCTTTTTTGTCATATCTTCAGGATAGAAATTTGCACCTGCCGGTTTTTCAACAGTGTTTATAAATGGCTTGTCATGATCCAACCTGTTCCACGGCCCGAACATTATATCAAAAAGCTTAAGATATTCTTTGTCCTCCGGTGTGCCGGAATTAACAAGTTCTTTACGGATATCTCTATTAAGGCTGTAAACCTGATCGAGAAAAATATCATCAAGGACTTTTGATGCCTGAACTATCAGTTTAATAACCTGTATTTCTTCGGCAGGCATGTATGAAAAATCTGCAGTCAGGTTTACTTCTGCCAGTTTATTTATTTGATTCTGAACATATGTAATTTCGGATTTTTTTGTGATAATTTTTTTTGCACAGCCCGCAATTAAGAAAATAATAATAAGTGCGGCATAAGGTGTGATTTTGACACGCATAACCCTCTCCTTTTTATGAAGTTTTTAATCCCCTGTTGAGTTAAATATAAAAATTATTTACGAGATACGCAATTTAAAATTTATCTTCTTTATATTACTGTCAATATGGCGCTATAAAGTGTTCTGGATTGATTAAATTGTATTAAAGGCTGCCAAAATGGCATATGGTAACAATAAAATTGATTTTGGTGTATGTCGATATAAAGTAAATAAATACAGTAGGTTAACTGCAGAATAACTAATTTGGCACAGAGGTTGCATTCAGGATAATTAGAAAACAGAAAAAAAGAAAGGAGGAATGAGCTATGTCACTTGTAAAGTATAATCCATTAAGAAATCTTATGACAAACGCATTTGATGTTGACCGTTTTTTTGATGATTTTTGGTTCGGAGATACTGATTCAGTTTGGAGCCCTACTGTTGATATAGCTGAGAATGAGAATTCCTATGAAATAAAAGTTGATGTGCCTGGAATGAAGAAAAAAGATCTTAATATCAGTTTTAAAGATAATGTTCTGACTCTGTCCGGTGAAAAGAAGGAGGAGAAGGAAGACAAGGGTAAAAATTTCTTCAGAAAAGAGAGAGTTTACGGAAAATTCCAGCGTTCTTTCAGAATCCCTCAGGATATTGATCCTGAAAAAATTAAGGCCAAATATGAGGACGGGGTTTTAACAGTAGAGGTTCCAAAAACAGAAAGCACAAAAGCAAAAGAAATTGCAATTAATTAACGGTTAACAGTACAAGCCCCGGAATGTATCCGGGGCTTTTATTATTAATGTCAGTCATAAAGTTTTTAACGAGGGCCGAATATTTTGGTCCCTATACGAACAATATTTGCGCCTTCTTCAATTGCTACCATGTAAGTACCTGTCATACCCATGGAAAGATACTTCATTTCAGTATTTTTTATATTCTGTCTTTTCAGGCGATCAAAAAGTTCCTTTGTAGTTTTGAAATAAGGCCTTGCCTGTTCGCTGTCTTCAGTAAAAGGCCCCATTGTCATCAATCCTTTTATCTCCAGATTTTCCATATCAGCAACCTGCAGGATAAAATCTTCTGCATGTTCCGGGAATACTCCGAATTTCTGAGGTTCTCTGCCGCTGTTTATTTCAATTAGCACAGGCATTACTATGCCGGCAGAACTTGCTCTTTTATTTATTTCTTTTGCAAGTTCAACAGAGTCAAGAGTCTCAATCATATCAAAAATTTTTACAGCTTTTTTTACTTTGTTTTTCTGAAGAAATTTTTACCCTTGTCTTCCTTCTCCTCCTTCTTTTCACCGGACAGAGTCAGAACATTATCTTTAAAACTGA
>QNDG01000220.1 GCA_003645915.1 Candidatus Zhuqueibacterota bacterium
ACGTATTGTTACTGAAAAAATCGAACAGGCAGTATCCATGGTACACGGACTCCGGAGGATACATTCAATTTCCAGAGAAGGAGTCTCAATTGTAGTACTGGAATTTGCCTGGGGCAGGGACATGGATTTTGCATCACTGCATGTAAGAGAAAAGCTTGATCAGCTTGGCAGAAGCCTTCCAAAAGAAGCGGGAAAACCTGTTATAATCAGACTTGACCCTTCTAACCAGCCTATTATGGCTCTTTCGGTCACAGGAAAAAATCTGGTTTCTTTAAAAGAACTGGCGAGAGATGTAATAAAACGCAGACTCGAACAGATTAACGGTGTTGCTCTTGCCGAGCTTGCAGGTGGTCTTGAAAGGGAAATAGAAGTTGAGGTTGACAGACATAAACTTGAGACCCTCGGAATATCAGTGAACGAAGTTGCGGATGCAGTACGCTCATCCAACATAGATATGCCGGGCGGTACAATTTTAAAAGGCAGGTACAGATACTCCCTTCGTACCACAGGCTCATTTAAATCAATTAAAGATATTGAAAATGTTATTGTATGTACCCAAAAGAACCATGCCCTTGTTTTTCTCAGGGACATAGGCAGAGTAAAAGACTGGTTTAAGGACAGGGAAAACATAACTTTATACAACGGTAAAGAAAGTATCGGAATTTACATTCAGAAAGAAGCAGGTGCAAACACAGTAAAGGTTTCAAAACAGGTAAAAGCTGTTCTAAAAGAACTTCAAAAAGAGTATCCGGATGTTCCCATTATCATTGCATATGATGAAGCAGGGTTTATATCTCAGGCAGTGAACAATGTGCTTCAGGCAATAATTCTCGGCGGAATACTTGCCTTTCTAACTCTCTTTTTATTCCTTCATGATTTCAGGAACCCGGTAAGTATTGCCATTGTAATGCCTATTTCAATTATTACGACTTTCACTCTTCTTTACTTTGCAGGTGTATCCCTTAATTTAATGTCTCTCGGAGGTCTCGCCCTTGGAGTGGGCATGCTGGTTGACAGCTCAATCGTTGTTCTGGAAAATATTTTCCGTCACAGAGAAGAAGGCCTTGACATTAAACAAGCAGCAATTACAGGAACAAAACAGGTTGCAATGGCCGTTACAGCATCCACTCTTACAACAATAGCGGTTTTTCTTCCGGTTATCTATGTTCAGGGGATAGCAGGCCAGCTTTTCAGGGATCAGGCTTTAACAGTAACTTTTGCACTTTTAACATCATTAATTGCATCTCTTACGCTCCTTCCTGTGCTCGCATCGCACTTCAGAAAAAAGGAGTACGATTTTTACGGATCCGGAGATTTAACAGGCTCCGGTGTAAACAGACCGGATAAATTTTTCGGATGGATATGGTACGGCCCTTATCTTGCACTGAGGTTTACAGGAAATATTGCAGTAAATATTCTTAAATCAATTATTCGCTTTTTTAAATCTGTTACACGGAATATGAGCCAAAGGTTTAAAAAAGCTGTTGATCCTGTTTTCAGAATTCTTGATTCTGTCCTTCTAAAAATGACAGGCCGTTACGAAGCCCTTCTAACAAACGTAATGCAGAACAAAATAAAATCATTGATTATTCTCGGGCTGTTTTTTATCCTGAGTGCTGCAGTTGCTCTTAAACTGCCAAGAGAGTTAATGCCAAAAGTAGATCAGGGTGAATTTACAATTGAAGTTCTTCTTGAACCGGGTGCTTCCCTTCTGGCGACTCAAAAAGTAGTGCTTGAAATTGAAAAAAGTCTGGAAAACAAAAAAGGCGTCAGAGATGTGTTCTCAAATATAGGAAGAACCCGTTATCAGATGGGCTCCGATATCAGAAATTCCGGATTAAACAGAGCCACTATCCGCGTAAGAATGCAGAAAGGTTATGCGGTTCTGCCTCTTATAAACAGCCTGCGCAGAGAATTATCAACAAAAATAAATGCACACATAACATACAGCTCCGGTGAAACAATTTTAAGCCAGTTTCTCGGTTCAAATCAGGGTGATATAAAAATTGAAGTTCAGGGTAATAATCTTAAAAAGCTTCAGCAACTCGCAGATCAGGTTATTGAAAAATGCCGTTCAATTAAAGGACTTACAGACATCCGATCCGATTTTGAATCGGGAAGACCTGAATACAGGATTTCCATAAACCGTCAGGCAGCAGGTCTTTATAATCTTACAGCATATCAGATAACAAATCATATACAGAATTCCGTTGCAGGAAATCTTGCAGATCAGTTTAAGGACTTTGACAGAAAGATTGATATTCGTGTAAGACCAGGTCTTGAACAGAGAAATTCAATTCCTAAAATCCTGAACAGTCTTATAAAAACCCAAAAGGGGAACGTTCCTTTAAGAGACCTTGTTAATGTTCAAATGGCACTTGGCCCTATTGAGCTCCACAGGGAAAATCAGGTAAAGACCATTACAATAAATGCGTCTTTAAAAGGAAAGTCCCTATCCAGAACAATCAAAAAAGTAGAAAAAGCTGTTTCGGAAATTCCTGTAAGCGGCAGTTATAATATTAGTATCGGAGGAGCCAAAGAAGAGATGACCCGCTCGTACAAGAGCCTTCTTTCTGCTGCAATTCTTGCAATTATACTGGTTTACATGATTATGGCATCTCAATTCGAATCACTTCTGCATCCCCTTATAATTCTTTTTTCCGTTCCCATGGCAATTACAGGAACTATCTGGCTGCTCTTTATTACAGGCAACTCATTAAATGTTATTTCTCTGATAGGAATTGTTGTACTAGTGGGTATTGCAGTTAATGATGCAATTGTAAAAATCGATTTTATAAATCAGGAACGAAAAAGCGGAAAGTCCATTTCAGAGGCTGTTATGGAAGCGGGAAGGAAAAGGTTCAGACCTATTGTTATGACTTCTGTAACCACAATTTTCGGTCTCCTCCCCCTTGCTATAGGTCTGGGACAGGGAAGCGAACTTCAAAGACCTCTTGCTCTTGCTGTTATAGGCGGGCTTTTTACATCAACTCTTTTAACTCTGATTTTGATACCTGTAATTTATACTATATTTGAATCATTTAAACAAAACCGGAATAACAGTTAAATCATAGGTAATATATGAACCTGATCCGCTTATCAGTTACAAAGCCAGTTACAGTATCCATGTTCAGCCTGATTATTCTGCTTATAGGGCTGTTCTCAATTGTAAAACTGCCCCTTGAGCTTACTCCCAATGTTGATTTCCCGAAAATGAGCATAACCACATACTGGCCTGACTCATCGCCTGAAATGGTGGAAGCATTTGTCACATCTCCTATTGAGTCTGCAATTAATACTGTAAGTAACATTCATAAAATAAGTTCAGTGTCAGAACAAGGCCAGTCAATGATTAACATTGAGTTTGTCCGCGGAACAGATATGAATTTTGCGGCAATGAACCTGAATGAAAAAATTTCTCTGGTACGGGAAGAACTTCCGTACGGAGCCTTTGAACCCCAGATAAGCAAATATGTACCCGAAGCTTTTCAGACAAGCAACTTTTTTTCTATCAGGCTTACCGGGAACTATACTCTTCAGGAATTAAGAAGGATCGGTCTTGAACGGATCAAACCTGCACTTATGAGCATTGAAGGAGTTACACACGTTGAGGTTATAGGAGGTAAGGACAGAGTTATTGAAATCCTTGCGGATCAGAAAAAAATCAAACTTTATAACATCACACTGTCCCAGATAAGAACTAAACTTATGCAGCTGGGATTCCGCCGGAGTGTTGGTGTTATTTATCATGGAAAGACCAGAATCAATCTTATGGTTGATACTCCCCTTGATAATCTTTCACAGATTGAAAATGCAGTTCTTATTAAAAGAGGTGCATCAATAATAAGGATAAAAGATGTTGCACAGGTTCGGGACACCTACGGCAGACCGAGAAACATTTCCAGAATAAACGGAAATCCTGCAATTGTAGTAAACGTTGAAAGAGAAGCGGGAGCTAATATTGTTGAAGTTGTTGACAGAATAAAGGCCAGGATACAGGAGCTTCAGACTAAGCTGCCCCACGGCCTGACTATGATAATAGACAATGATCAGAGCGTTCCTATAAGGGATAATCTTAAAAGACTGGGAGAAAAGGCGCTTTTTTCCATTTTCGTAATTTTTCTTGTGCTTTATATGTTTATCAGAACCATGCGCGCGCCGATAATTATTCTCTCAACAATTTTTCTTTCAACAATGCTTACAGTTACTCTGTTTTATATCTTCAATATAAGCCTTAATCTTTTAACTCTTGCAGGTCTTGCTTTGGGATTCGGAATGCTCGTGGACAATGCAATTGTAGTTGTTGAAAATGTGTTCCGCCACCAAAGGCTCGGACAAACGATTCAGGATGCTGCAATCTCCGGCACACAGGAAGTTGTAATGCCAATTGCAGCTTCCACAATGACTACGGTTGTGGCATTTATCCCCTTTCTTTATCTGACAGGAGAGCTCAGAATATACTACCTTCCCTTTACAATGGCTGTGGGATTTTCTCTGCTCTCTTCTCTCGCAGTTGCAT
>QNDG01000221.1 GCA_003645915.1 Candidatus Zhuqueibacterota bacterium
AAAGGGTGGTATAGCTGCATTTATTGATGCGGAACAAGCAATGGATCCCGGTTATGCCAAGGCTCTCGGAGTAAAAATAGAAGATCTTCTTGTATCTCAGCCGGACACAGGGGAACAGGCTCTTGAAATTACGGAAACTCTTGTACGCAGCGGAGCAATAGATGTTATTGTTGTTGATTCGGTTGCAGCTCTTGTCCCCCGGGCAGAAATAGAAGGGGACATGGGTGATGCACAAATGGGACTTCAGGCAAGACTGATGTCTCAGGCTTTGCGTAAGCTGACCGGAGCAATAAGCAAATCTCACACCTGTGTTGTTTTTATAAATCAGATAAGAATGAAAATCGGCGTTATGTTCGGGAGCCCTGAAACAACAACAGGGGGTAAGGCGTTAAAGTTTTATTCCAGTGTCAGGCTGGATATCAGAAGAATAGGCGCAATTAAAGAGGGAACTGAAATTGTAGGCAACAGAACAAAGGTTAAAGTAGTGAAAAACAAGGTTGCGCCTCCTTTTAAAGAAGCGGAATTTGACATTATGTACGGAAAAGGAATTTCCAAAATAGGCGAGCTTCTTGATTTTGGTGTTGATCTTGATGTAGTTGAAAAGAGCGGGACATGGTACTCATTTGAAGGTGAACGTCTGGGACAGGGAAGAGAGAATGTAAAAAGATTTCTCATGAAAGAAGAAAACAAAGATATTTTTGAGAAAATTGAAAAAGCTGTAAAAACAAAGCTTGGCCTTATACCGGGCAAAACGGAGAAAAAAGAGCCTGAAAAATCCGGTCAGAAATAAAAATGTTTAAGCAGGGAACAATTACAAAGCTTGAACCTCAAAAAAAAAGAAAGAACCGGATAAATGTCTATATAGACGAAGAATTTGCAATTGGAATAAGCAGCAATCTGGTGCTGGATTTTGATCTTTATGAAGGTAAAACATTATCAGAACACCAGTTACAAGAGATCTCGGAAGCTGAAGAATTAAGCAAAGCTAAGGAATACGGATTTTTACTTTTATCTTACAGAGCCAGATCTGTAAAAGAGTTTAAAACCAGATTAAAGCAGAAGAAATTTTCGGATTATATTATTGAAGCAGTTGTTGAAAAGTTTTTAAAACATGGTTATCTTGATGATCTGAAATTTGCAGAGAGTTTTGTACAATCAAAACAGATAACAAACCCGGGATCAAAGCAATCTTTAGTAAATGAACTTTTAAAACACGGAATAGATCCTGATACTGCAGGAAAAGCAGTTGATTCGTCATACGGTGAACTTACAGAAAGAGATGTGGCGTGCCGGCTTGTAAGAAAGAAATCAAAACATTACTCAAAAGATAATCCAAAGGACAGGAGAAGGCTTTTTGATTTTTTAAAAAGGCGCGGGTTTTCAACAGAAATAATTAAAGATGCAATTGAAAGTGAATGGGGCGTACAGATTTAAATAGAAAGTGAAATATGAAAGCAGATGAAGTAAGAAAGTCGTTTATAGATTTTTTCAGAGATAAGGGGCATAAGATTGTAAAAAGCGCGCCTGTTGTTCCGCAGAATGATCCCACCCTGCTTTTTACAAATGCAGGTATGAACCAGTTTAAGGATGTTTTTCTCGGAACAGGCACGCGGCCATACTCCAGAGCTGTTGACTCACAGAAGTGCATACGTGTAAGCGGAAAGCATAATGATCTTGAAGCAGTTGGCAATGATACATATCATCACACGTTTTTTGAAATGCTTGGCAACTGGTCTTTTGGTGATTACTATAAAAAAGAGGCAATTACGTGGGCATGGGAACTTGTAACCAAAGTGTGGGGGCTTCCAAAAGAGCGGCTTTATGCAACAGTGTTCCGTGAGGATGATGAGGCTGAAGAGATATGGAGAAACCATACGGATATTGATAATTCCCATGTACTGAAATTTGATGAAAAAGACAATTTCTGGGAAATGGGAGCTACAGGCCCTTGCGGTCCCTGCTCTGAAATCCACATTGATCTCGGAGAAGGTTATTGTGACAAACAGCACATTCCGGGACATAAATGCACTGTAAACGGAGGATGTTCCAGAATAATAGAACTGTGGAACCTTGTTTTTATCCAATATGAAAGAAGAGAAGACGGATCCACTGTTCCTCTTCCGCAAAAACATGTTGATACAGGGCTGGGGCTTGAGCGCGCGGCAGCAGTGCTGCAGGGTAAAAGATCAAACTATCAGACTGATCTTTTTATGCCGATTCTCAGGAAAACAGCGGAAATTTCCGGCAGATCTTTTGAAGACGAATCTCTGGTTCCTGCTTTCAGGGTAATTGCAGATCATATACGTGCCCTGACTTTTGCAATTACAGACGGGGTGATTCCTTCCAATGAGGGAAGGGGCTATGTAATCCGCAGAATTTTAAGAAGAGCTTCCAGATACGGAAGAAAGCTTTCCATGCACGAACCGTTTCTGTACAAACTTGTGCCTGTTGTAATTGATGTAATGGGGCATGCGTATCCTGAAATTAAGGAACGGCTTGAGCATACATCTCATGTAATCAAATCCGAAGAGGACAGATTTAACGATGTTCTTGACAGAGGGCTTGAAATTTTTGAAGAAATTTCCGGAAAAGTATTAAGCTCCGGCAAAAAAGAAGTTTCAGGAGAAGATGTTTTTAAATTGTATGATACTTATGGTTTTCCTGTTGACCTTACAAAAATACTTGCTTTGGAAAAAGGTCTGGATATTGACGAACAGGGATTTGAAAAAGAGCTTGAGAAGCAGAGACAGAGAGCAAGAAGCGCTGCTTCATTCAATAATTTAAATGATGCTGACTGGCAGGAAATTACATCAGGAGAAGATTCCGAGTTTATTGGCTATGATTCATTATCGTGCAATTCTGAAGTGAGGAAGGTTCGTACGGATAATGATTCTGTGACTCTGCTTCTTGATAAAACACCGTTTTATGCGGAATCAGGGGGACAGGTCGGAGATAAGGGAATAATCAAAGGTAAGGATTTTACAATCCGTATTGATGATACGCTGCGTACAGGCGGACAGATTCTGCACATAGGAAAATTTACCAAAGGAACAAAAATAACTGATCCTGAAGTTTTTGCAGAAGTTGACAAGGAAGCGCGGACAGCAACTGCAAGAAATCATACTGCAACACATCTTTTACACAGAGCGCTTAAAAATATTCTTGGGGAGCATGTGAATCAGGCCGGATCCCTTGTAACACCGGAATATTTCAGATTTGATTTTACCCATTACGGAGCAATGACTGAGGATGAGCTGGCTCAGGCTGAATATGAAGTAAATGTTCAGATTATGAATGATCACCCGGTCTCTACAAGGATTACATCATATGATGATGCAAAAAAAGAGGGAGCTGTGGCTCTTTTCGGAGAAAAGTACGGAGACAATGTCAGAGTTGTTAAAGTTAATAATTATTCTATGGAGCTCTGCGGCGGAACCCACATTGACAGAACCGGCAAAATCGGATATTTCAGAATTTTGAAGGAAGAGGCTGTAGCAGCAGGTGTGCGCAGAATAGAAGCTGTTACAGGTACACGCGCAGATAAAATTTTAAGGGAAGAAAAGGAGATCCTTCAGAAAATTGAAAAGATGCTGAAATGCGGTAAAAATGACATTGAATCCCGTATTGAAGGCATGATTGAAGAGAGAAAAAATCTGGAGCGCAGGATAAAAAAACTGCAGTATTCATCTTCCGGATCTGTAATTGAGGAAATAATAAAAAATAGTGTCAAAATAAATTCAATATCTGTTGCTGCAGGCAAAGTTGAAGCAGAAACAGCAGATGATCTCCGTACAATGGGAGATAAACTGCGGGACAAATTAAAATCTGGCGTGGGTGTTCTTGGAAACGTAAGCGGAGGCAAAGTGACCTTTGTCTGCATAGTTACTGACGACCTGATTAAATCTCACGGATTAAATGCAGGTTTGATAATAAAAGAGGTTGCTGCAATTGCAGGCGGAGGCGGCGGCGGAAGGCCGCACCTTGCAACTGCAGGAGGAAGGAATCCTGAAAAATTGGAAGAGGCTCTTAAAGCTGCACCTGATGTTGTAAAGAAGATGATAAAGAGTTGAAATCAATTTTTTACATATAGTTGCAATTTTTTTGTACTGAGGAAGAAGCATTTCAGATGAGTAAGTTTTATCAAATATCTACGCCTACACAGGAATTGTTTGACAATAAAGTTGAATTATTACCCTCTGTTACAGAACTTTTTGAATTTGAATTAGCATATTTAGAATACAAAACACTCAATCCGAAAGAATATATTGAACGGGCAGCATATGCTAAATTATTTGAAGGAAAAGAAACTTTACATTTTTTGAGATATTCTGAAATTCCGGAAGAAGTAAGTAAAAACAGAACATCAACAGCAAATTTTTATTTTAAAAACGGATTGTTTTTAACAGGTTATGCCACACATAGCTTGTTTCCATATAGGGGGAAGTTTCATCCTCAATTGATAAAAGGATTAATAAACATTTTGGGAATAAAAAAAGGCGAAA
>QNDG01000222.1 GCA_003645915.1 Candidatus Zhuqueibacterota bacterium
ACTTTTGCAGTTAAATAAACAACTTAAGAATTATCTTAAAAAGCGCGGATTTAAGGCTGTTTTTTATCAATCCAATCATGAGGGCGGAATTATTGATTTTATTCAGAAAAAAAATAAAAAAGCCGCGGGAATTGTAATTAATCCCGGAGCACTGACTCATTACAGCTATGCACTTCGTGATGCGCTGGCAAGTGTAAAATCTCCTGTTGTGGAAGTTCACATTTCCGATATTTATAAAAGAGAAGATTTCAGAAAAATTTCAGTGATTAAACCTGTATGCAAAAAACAGATATCCGGAAAAGGGATTAAAGGATATTTTGACGCAGTTGATTTTATCCTTTCGGACAGATGATATTTGATGACGATTTTGAAATTTTGTTATATCCCGCAACGCTCGCAAAGAAAAGAGATACCATACTTTATTTCACCCTTAGGCTCCGCTCAGGGTGCGATAAAAATTGGTATAGAGGTATAAAGGTATAAAATATCTTGCTGGTATCTGGAAATCTTTTTTAATTCGTGAAAATTCGTGTAATTCGTGGATCGGCTCTTGACGGATTCGTGGATTACTGTTCTATCCATTGATTTCATTTTCATCTTGACAATTCATTTTTTAATCATTATATTGCTATTAGCAATTAATGTCATTAGCAATTATTGTCAGGAGCAACCCAATGAGCGCAACACTATTTGAACTGATTTTTATAATCAAACAGCAGTGTATTTCAACTGAAGAAAAAATCTGTAAGGAACTGAACCTTACCTGCAGTGAGTTTAAGGCTCTTATTACACTCTCTTCTGAGGACATCCTCCCGGGAAATACTTTTTCTGAAAAACTGGGACTTTCTCCTTCAAGAGGAAGCAGGGTTCTTTCGCAGCTCAGAGACAGCGGTTATGCAAATGTTGATTTCAACTCTTCGGACAGAAGAAGCGTGTCCATATCCCTTACAAAAAAGGGTATTGCAATGAAGGAAGAAATAATGTTACGTATAATGGAGTGCGAAAGTAAGATCCTTACAGGTTTCAGTGAAAGAGAAGCCGGTGAATTGAAAAAAATGCTTACAAAACTGGCGGAACATATGATACATGCAAAATTAATGCAGGGAGAAAATAAATGAAAAACCTCGTTATTCTCGGAGCCGGAACAGCAGGCACTGTTATGGCAAATCATCTTGTAAAAAAATTAAGTGTAAAAGAATGGCAGATTACGGTTATAGATCAGGATCCCAGGCATTTTTACCAGCCCGGTTTTCTGTTTATTCCGTTTGATATGTACAACGAAAAACAGGTAACAAGGGAAAAAGCCTCTTTTATACCGAAAAAATGCAATTTCATTCTTTCGGAAGTAGATAACATTGATGCTGAAAAAAATGTTGTAAACATTAAATCCGGTAAAAAGAAAATTAACTATGATATCCTGATTATTGCCACAGGTTCGCGTATAGTACCTGAAGAAGTTGAAGGGCTTGCCGGTTCTTCATATTACAAAAACATTTTTGATTTTTACACAATTGACGGTGCTGTAAAATTAAGACAGTTTCTGCAGACTTTCACAAAAGGAAAACTCGTTTTAAATATTGCGGAAATACCAATAAAATGTCCTGTGGCTCCCCTTGAATTTGTTTTTCTTGCAGACTGGTTTTTTACAAAAAAGGGAGTGCGGGAAAATATTGATCTGACCTTTGTGACTCCGCTTTCCGATGCTTTTACAAAAGAAAAAACAGCTGCAGTACTCAGCACTCTTCTTAATCATAAAAATATCAACATAGTAACAGATTTCAGCATAAGTAAGGTGGATTCTGATGAAAAACAGATTGTATCTTTTGATGAAAAAAATGTGGAATATGATCTGCTTGTCACCATTCCCACAAATATGGGAAGCTCTGTTATTGAACGATCCGGACTGGGAGATGATCTGGAATTTGTTCCCACTCACAGATCCACTCTGCAGTCAAAAGAACATGATAATATTTTTGTGATTGGTGATGCCACTGACCTGCCTACATCCAAAGCAGGATCTGTCGCACATTTTGAAGCTGAAATACTTACGGAAAACATTTTAAGATATATTAACAATCTTGAACTGAAGGAAGAATATGACGGACATGCAAACTGTTTTATTGAATCGGGATTCGGCAAAGGTTTTCTGATAGATTTTAACTATGATGTAGAACCTGTACCAGGCAAATTTCCGTTTCCGGTTATAGGCCCCATGTCTCTGCTTAAAGAGTCAAAACTTAACCACTGGGGAAAACTGGCTTTCAGATGGATATACTGGTATGTAATGCTTAAAGGCCTGCCAATTCCCGGTATAACAGCAACAATGAGCACAAAAGGCAAACAAATTGATTAATATTAATTAAAAATAGAGGAGATGTAAAATGGCTGAATTAAAATTAGGAAAATATACAGTTGAAACAGGCGAGGACGGATACATGACAAATCCGGATCAATGGAATAAGGAGATTGCAGAAGAAATAGCAAAACAGGAAAATATCAAAGAACTTACTCCTGACCACTGGAATGTAATTGAATTTCTGCAGAAAGATTACAAAGAAAAAGGCTCAATCCCTACGATCAGAAGATTAAAAAAGGTCGGCGGAATTGATACAAAAGAGTTGTACAAGCTCTTCCCCGAGGGACCTGTTAAAAAAGCAGCACGTATTGCAGGTCTTCCGAAACCAAAAAGCTGTGTTTAAATAAACGAGGTGATAAAATGGCTGATAAGATTAAAAAAGTATCAATTGTTTGTTCAAAGGGCTCTCTTGAAGGAATATATCCTGCTCTGATTATGGCAAACGGCGCAAGAATGGAAGGAATTGAAGCGTCAGTATTCTTTACCTTTTTCGGTCTGGATGCAATAACAAAAAAGAAGATGAAAAAAATAAAAGTAGCAACTGTAGGAAATCCTGCTATGGGTATCCCGACTCTTATCGGCGCTCTGCCTGGTATGTCATTAATGGCCACGAAAATGATGATGAAAAAAATGGACGAACTTGATATTCCCTCCATACCTGAATTTATTGAGCTCTTGTCAGATGCAGGCGCAAAACTCTACGCATGCAAGGCATCTGTAGATATGTTCGGACTGAAAGAAAGCGATTTCTGCGATCAGGTTGACAGTGTCCTGACTGTAGGAGAATTTTACGAATTAAGCAGCGGTGCAGAGATAATTTTTACATAATTAAATTGATTTATTGGTCTGTAAGTGTTTAATTATAGCTTATCATTGTCAGGCTACTGCCTGATCAGCATAACTTTTTTCAGTACAGTAAAAAATCAGAGCGGATAATGAATCTTATTGAAATCAGACGGGGGCTTGATCTCCCCATTGCAGGAAAACCTGATCAGGGGGAGATCAGGGATCTTACGGAAGCTTCAAAAACAGCGCTGTTGGGAAGTGATTTTACAGGCATAAGCCCCAAAATAGTTGTAAAACAGGGAGAAAAGGTTAAAAAAGGCCAGGTTCTGTTTTTTGACAGAAAAAACCCTTCTGTTAAATTTACATCCTTCGGATCAGGCACTGTTAAGGAAATAAACCGCGGACAAAAACGAAAGCTCATTTCTGTTGTTGTTGAACTTGATTCAGGCAATGATGAGATTAAGTTCCCTTTTTATAAACGGGAAAAGCTCGGGAAACTCAATGCATCGGAAATAAAAGACATTCTTACACAATCGGGGTTATGGACTGTAATACGGCAGAGGCCTTTCGGCAAAATTGCAGACCCTGAAATATCTCCTCATTCAATTTTTATTTATGCAACAGATACAAATCCTCTCGCTCCTGATACGGATATTACAATCAAAGGCCGTGAAGAAGAATTCCTTGCAGGCATTGAAATCTTATCCCGACTTACTAATGGCACTCTGTTTTTGTGCAAAAAACAGAACAGCATAGTGCCTGAGCCCGATTATAAGCGCGTTCAGGTTTACTTTTTCTCAGGCCCGCATCCTGCAGGCAACCCCGGTACTCACATCTATTTTCTTGATCCTGTTACTAAATCTAAAAAAGTGTGGTACATAAACGCCCAGAGTACTGCAGACATTGGCCGGCTTTTTTTAACAGGCAGTCTGCCGGAATTTAAAATTATTTCAATTGCCGGGCCGGAAGTAAAAAATCCCGGGATTTTCCGCGTAAGAAAAGGCTCACACATAAGCGGACTTTTAAAGGATAATCTGTCGGGAAATAAATTACGCATTATTTCCGGATCAGTGTTTAACGGGCATACTGCTGAAAAAGAAGCCGGTTATCTCGGCATTTTTCACAATCAGATTACTGTTATATCCGACGATGTAAAAAGGCCCTTTCTCGGATGGCTCAGACCGGGGTTTTTCGATTTTTCTGTTTCCAATGCATATATTTCAAAATTTATTCCATGGAAAAAATATAAATTCAATACTGCTCTGCATGGAGGGATAAGAGCCATTTTCCCAACTGACAATTATAATAAAG
>QNDG01000223.1 GCA_003645915.1 Candidatus Zhuqueibacterota bacterium
ATAAAATATATAATACCTGCAAAAGAAAGAGATAGGGCTGATATGTACAGATTAATACCGAACGGCGGTTTCCAATTGCCAATTACAGCTATTTGGGGCCCATTGGTTAGTATAAAATTGAGCAATAGGATTGAATAAATAAAATTAAACCCAAGGGTTAAAAATGTAATCCATTTTGTCAATTTTTTACTAAGCATACCAAATAACGGCTGCAGGAAGGCTAAGGCCAATGGAAGGGCTATTAGCAATAATGCATAATTTACATTCATTTTTTATCACCCATTTTTGTTATGTCTAATGTTCCGTAATGTTCATACAATTTAATTGCTATTGTTAACGCTAATGCAGTTGTGCCAAGCCCTATCACAATAGCCGTAAGAACAAGTGCCTGAGGCAAAGGATCTACGAAGTTGAGTGTATGTATATTTATGTGAGGATCCCATCTTGTAAGTATGGGAGCTTTCCCGTTTTTTATATAACCTACTATAATTAAAAACAAATTAACTGCAGTTTCCATTATACTTAACGAGACAAGTATTTTAATAACATTTTTTCTTGTAAGGACTCCAAATAAGCCTATAAGAAACAAAATGCAAGCTATTGAGTAAAGGAATAATGAATTAATCATTTTTACCACCCTCTTTTAATTTCGCAATACCCGAAGCCAGTTCAGCACCCACTTTAAGGCCTACTACAATATATATCAAGGCTACCATACCTGCGCTGTAAAGATAACCTACAGTTCCGGTGGGCATGAAATTAGCGAGGAACGATTTTTTTACAAAAAGTCCCGCAAGAGCAATTCCAACAAATGCTAATCCAGCCAAACTCTCTATACTTTTAGATAACACACTGTTGAATTGAAATGATTCAAGGCCTATGATTAACAATAATATTCCGGAAGCTATAATGGCGCCACCAGGAAACCCTCCTCCGGGAGTTAAATGTCCGTGAACAAATACATAGATACCGAACAGAACAATCAAAGGAGATAGGAACGTTGTTCCCGTTTTTAAAATTAATGATGGCTCTCTAATTTTTTTATTATTGATGCCACGCATCAGAAGAGTCAGTCCTATTATAGATATAAATAAAACAGTCACTTCTCCAAGTGTATCAAAACCTCTGTAATTTACAACAATTGAAGTCACCTCATTAGCAGAGCCCTCTTCAAGATTTTTAGATTTGCCAAATTCAATTGTTTTTGAAGGCACTTCATCTCTTTCATTAAAATAACTCTTGCCGTGCGATTCTAAATATTGGCTGGCCTCATTAACATTTTTCAGAACATAATGCAATGAAACTCTGTCCTCCAAATGTACATTATCAACAGGCATTGTTTTTCCTTCATGTGCAGGCTGATTTAATGCCTGGAAAAAGAAAATTCCAAGAATTACAACCAAGGTAAGAGCGATAAATGAACCTGTAACAAAGTTTGTATTTTTCATTTCTCCTCCTGCCCTTCTGTGTGCCTAAGAGCAAATAAATAGATAGCTATTGACAGCCCCGAGCCTATTGCTGCTTCTGTAATAGCAACATCAGGAGCTGCAAGTAATAGAAAAATGATACTTGCAAAAAGGCCGATTAGGCCTAAGCTGATAATTGCAGTAATTAGCTTTTTGGCATAAATAGCCATAAAAGCGGCAAATATCATTGTTATCCCAAGAACTGAAATTATTATTACATACATTAGTTTCACCTGTGTTTGAATAGATTAATTCTTTATTCTTTTCCCTCATCTTCAGCAAGTCTATCTACAGTCGTTTTTTCAGTCAGAGGAATCCCTATAAAATGAGAGGCCCTTGCAAGTGCATGAGAGGATATGGGATTTGTAAATACAATAAACAGTATAAGGACAATTGTTTTATCAATATTAATGAATTCAGACTGGCTTATTGCAAGGCCGGAAAGAAATAGAATTGATCCCAATGTTGTGGCTTTTGTTCCCGTCTGCATCCTGTTGTAAAGGTCAGGCATTCGTACAAGGCCGAGAGATCCAAGGAAAAGGAACAGAGATCCGATTAATGTTATGATTGCCCCTGTGACAGCCATTTACAGCCCCCTTTCCAGATATCTTGCTATTGCAACAACACCGATAAAACTTAAAAGAGCATACACCATTGCAACATCGTAATAAATTATACGGCGTGTTAGTACTGCAATAAAAACAATTAATGATATTGAAACTATTGTCATAGTGTCAAGGGCAACTGTTCTGTCTGCGGCTGTAGGACCTTTAATTAGCCGCACGAGGGATAGAATAATGGCTGCAAGTGCAATGCAGGCCGAAATATTCAGAAGCAAATTAGCCAAAAATCACCTCCAGATATTTTTCAAATTTTTGTACGATTTGATGAGAAGCCTCTTCAATATCAGGAGAGGTCACATCAATCCAGTGGATATAAAAATTCTCGCCATTTGTTTCTACTGTAAGCGTACCGGGAGTAAGAGTAATCGAGTTTGCGAGAATGAGTTTTCCTATGCGTGATTTAAGTTTTGTTTTCACCTTGACAATTCCTGGATTAATTGGCAACGAAGGTGCAATAACACGCCTTGCCACATCAAGATTTGCCCGTATTAACGCCTCAGCAAATACAAAAGGATAGATTAAAGCATATAGAATCGCTTTCGGATTAATTTGGACTTCTCCCCAAAGATCTGTACTACTCCAAAACAGAGAGGAAGCAAGACATGCAATGATAGCCCCTGTAATTATTTCCTGCGGATCGCTGATTCCTGTCAAGAGAACCCACAATCCAAAGAAAAAAACAAAACTTAAAAAGCATCGTTTTAATTGCTGCATTTGTTCTCCAAAAAGTAATTAAACATGTGTATTTATTTTTTTTGAGTTTCTATTAAAAGTCCTGACAAAATTTCAAGACTCATTTTTAAACTCTTTCTTGCATCCGGTTTTAAAGAATCCAAAATTTTAGTTTCACATTTGGTGATTTCTTTATCAATCTCTTTTTTTAATTTGCAGCCGGATTTACTCAACGCGATTTCTATGGTACGTCTGTTATTAGGCAGGATTGTTGTTTCCACAAGACCTTTTTTATAAAGCTGATTTACAACGCGGCTTCCTCTTGCATTTGAAAACTTCATTCTTTCGGAAAATTCAGAACCTGTAAGTTTTTCATTGGGATTGAGAAGATGGAGTGCCATGAATTCAACATAAGAAAGATCAAATTCATTTCTGATTCTGTCTTCAGTGAAAATACAGACCCGTTTAACATCCTGTACCAAATCAAATAAACTTTTATCCATAGAAACCTTTAATGTGAATAATGTCAATTGTTAACACTGTTAAACGTTAATGGCATTAATATAATCAAACAGACCGAATGTGTCAAGAAAAAATGTAAAAAGTTTTTAATGCTGTTTTTTGTTAAAATATTTTTCGTTCTCTGTATAATTTTCACGTCATAAATTTCCTTAAAACCGAAAAGTATTAATTATATGTTTCAAAGATCTTTTTAAAACGCTTTTTATAATTATCGGTATTAATTTAAAATTGTTTAGCAGTTATTAAGAATTTACAGATTTAAAAAAGGGTGCGAATTCAAGTTTCAAATGCGACAACATTAAAAAACAGTTGCGGACCTCAGAGGTCTTGATTAAACGCTTTTAATTTTTCATCCCGATTCTTACTATTATAGTTTTTCTTATAGAAAATCGGGATTTTTTCCGATTCTGCCGGAAAAATTGTTTACAAAAGGGATGTAGGGAACGGTCGCGACCGTTCCCTACGTAAACATCATCAATTTATTATTGAAATCGAATATCGAATGTCAATTGGAGATTTCAGATTTAAGAATATTTTCAGAGAAATTAAATTTTAAATTGAGTGTAAATTGCCACGAGCTTCCGCTCGTGGTTTTTTGTTTTTGAACAAGCAGGGCTTCAGCCCAATATTTCAGATTCAGCCAAAGGTATAATCTCAATCCTGTCATCCCGATTATTACCATTATAATTTTTAATTAAAGATAATCGGGACGGCAAAATATTTCTGCCATATACCTTTATACCTCTATACCGATTTTTGTCGCACCCTGAGCGGAGCCGAAGGGTGAAGGCAAAAAGGGCAGACACCCAGGTCTGCCCTTACTTTTTTCTTTGCGCTCGTTGCGAAAAATAATAAGATTTCTCAGTCGCTTCCGGTTTGTTAAAGTCTCTAACGGTTAATCTGATGATTTTTTTTAGTTTATGGGTAGGCACTTTTTTCAGAAAATCCCGATTCTTACTATTATATTTTAAAAAGAGAATCGGGAAAAAAACGCCGGCTGCTGAAAATCTCCTGAAATGCTCAGTCGTTCGCTAAAAGTTCGAAACTCTCCCGGCTTTACTATTATATTTTTTAATTGAATAGCCTGGATCAGACAGCCGAACTTTTTTAACGCTCTCTTCCTCGCATTTCCGGGCGGAGATTTTCAGATGCCGGCAAA
>QNDG01000224.1 GCA_003645915.1 Candidatus Zhuqueibacterota bacterium
AATAAATCTTAATGATATGACCTATTATGTGAAAGTAAGAGAAGAATGGAACCAGATTTTCAGTGATGCATGGCGCTGGTACAGAGATTTCTTTTATGATCCCAACATGCACGGAAGAGACTGGAAAGCTATGGGAGAAAAGTACAGAGCGTATATACCGCAGCTTACCTCCCGGGGGGATTTAAACTGGCTTTTATCTCAGATGGTCGGGGAACTTTGTGTGTCCCATACTTATGTCTGGGGTGGTGATTACGGCCCTGTGGAGAGACAGTGGCCTAAAACTTACACAGGACTTCTTGGTGTTGATCTGGAGAAAACCGGAACAGGTTTTTACAGATTTGCTAAAATTTACGGTCCGACCCAATATAACTGTGATCTGAAGAGTCCTCTCGTTCGTCCGGATATTCATTTAAAAGAGGGTGATTTCTTAATTGCAATTAACGGTCATAAAGTTAAAACAGATGAGAACCCTTATAAATATCTGCAGGTTACAAGAGGTCAGAAGGTTAAAATTACTGTAAATTCAAAACCATCAAAGATTGGTTCAAAAACATATGAAATAGAGCCTGTGCGTTCCGAATACAGCTTAAGGTATGAAAGATGGATTGCAGATAACATTAAGAAAGTACTTAAAGAAAGTAACGGACAGATTGGTTATTTACATTTGACAGCAATGAGCTCTTCAAATGTAGCACAGTTTGATAAGTACTGGCGTGCATTCAGGTACAAAAAGGGATTGATTATTGACGTACGCGGAAACGGCGGAGGCTGGACAGAGTACTTTATTATTGATAAACTTGAAAGAAAAATGACTGCCCAAAATTGTCTTAACGGAATGATTCCTTTCCGCTATCCGGGAAGTGTAAGTAACGGACACATTGCTGTTGTATCCAATGAGTATAACGGGTCAGACGGAGAGGCTTTTGTAGAAGATTTTAAAGCAAATAAACTGGGAACAGTTATCGGTGTTCCTTCCTGGGGTGGACTTGTTGGTATAATTAACGGGCAGAAAACCCTTGATAACGGAACAGTTCACCAGTCAAATAATGCGTTTTACGGTAAAGACAGGAAATGGCTTGTGGAAAATCACGGCGCTGATCCGGATATCCTTGTGGAAAATGATCCTGCGTCTCGAATGGCAGGGCACGATAAGCAGCTTGAAACCGCAATTAAGATGCTGCTTAAACAGATAAAAGAAAATCCGTATAAATTCCCCCCAAAACCCGATTATCCTGTCAAATAGAGTCTGAAATAAAGTTAAACTAAAGAGCCTTCTTTTTTAAGAAGGCTCTTTAGTTTTATCCCCAAAATTGTAAAAAGGACCACTATTGTTTATACGGTTTGTATGATCCGAGAAACTTTATAAATTCAGTAAGTTCTTCAAGATGATTTAAAGCTTTTCTGCATTTGTCATCATTTATATTACCTTCAAAATCAAGATAGAACAAATAGCTCCAAGGTTTGCCGATTATAGGTCGTGATTCGATTTTTAAAAGATTAATATCACGCAATGAAAAAACAGCAAGGCATTTAAAAAGTGCGCCCGGAACATTTTTTGTGCTGAAGATTATGGATGATTTTCCACCTTCTTTTTCAGCAGGTTCTCTGCTGATAATAATAAATTTTGTAAAATTGTTGTGGTTGTTTTCAATGTTTTTCTCAAGTATTTTAAGTCCGTATTCCCTGGCAGCCTGTATGCCTGCAATTGCAGCATAAGAGAAATCATTTTTCTCTTTTACAATTTTTGCTGCACCTGCAGTATCATAAACAGCGCTTAGTTCGGTGTTCTTAAGAGTGTCAAGATATTCGGAACATTGAAGAAGTCCCTGTGGATGGGAAAGGACTTTTTTTATTGAACCTGTTTCAGTGTTTTTATTTGCAAGCAGATGGTGTTCAATCCTAAGAATATATTCCCCCACAATATAGAGATTGTAATCCAGAAAAAGATCCATGTTCTGATGAATACTTCCTGTAAGAGAGTTTTCAATGGGGAGTATTCCATAATCTGCGAAGCCTTTGCTTACAGAATCAAATACATCTTTAAACTCTTTTTTCGGAAGCAATTCCGGTTCGTTGTTATTACCCCAGTAATTTACAGCAGCAAGATGACTGAATGCACCTTTTTCACCCTGGAAAGAAACTATCATTTAAACCTCTGTTTATCATTCAAAATCAAAAAGTGTTCCCGGAATGTTATCTTTTTGTTCGCTGATTTTGTTGTTGATTTTATTTTCTTCTTGGTCAATCTTAATTTCCGTATTTGCGGAAAGTTCAGGAAGATAGATAAAGCGGTCAAGTATTGTAATATACTGACTCCAGTTTCTGTTGTACATGCTGTCCCGTTCAATAATATGGGTTATGGCATTTGCTTTTGAATCCATTTCATCAGCGTAATAAAGAATTATTGCCTCAATAGTTGACGGCAGAACAGGAGAGCCGTGTTCAAGTTTACCCTGGTGACTGAGAATAAGATGCATAACCTGATGTTTCAGTTTCTCCGGAAAGGAAGAGTTGTTTTCCATTTGTTCAATTTTATTTGCTATAAAATGAGCTCCGATTGAAATATGGCCTACAAGTCTCCCGTAGTCAGTAAAGTCTATAAAACCTTTATCAAAACCGTACTCAAAGATTTTTCCTATATCGTGTAAAAGAGCGCCTGTTATAAGAAGATCCCTGTCAGCGAGAGTATATTTTTCCGCCATTGTCTCGCAAATGGAAACAACTGACATTGTATGTTCAATAAGTCCTCCCACATAAGCATGGTGCCATAATTTGCCGCCGGCCATCTCAATAAATCTGTTTAAAATATCTTCATTATCAAAAACAGAATTAAGAAGAGCTTGTAAATGGCTGTTTTTCACAGAAGAGATTTTCTTTTTCAGCTGAGCAGTCAAAGAATCAATATCAATTTGTTTTGTGGGAATAAACATCGACGGTTTTACAGAATCTTCTTCCGTACACTTTCTGATTTTCCGGATTGCAAGCTGGTTTACAGAGTTATATGTCTGTACAGTTCCCTGTACCTTAACAATAGTTCCGGGTTTAAACAGGTCATAATCATTGCTATCCCATAAATTTGCAGTAATTCTTCCGGATGCGTCGCCTAATTCCAGATGCAGATATGATGTCCCGTGCTTGCGGCTTTTCATTTCCGATTTTCTGATGACAAAATAGCTCGTTATGTTGTCACCGGGAGATGCAGTACCAAGAACACAGTATGAATTTATTTTATTACTCATTGGCGTTCCTTTTTCAATGTAAGACATTTCCAACCTGAGGATTTTACTTTTACAGTATCGTACAGAACCGGATGAAACAGATTTTTTACAGAAAGATTAATCTGGTCTTTGTAGTGAATATCAACAGGTTGTCCGGATTGTCCGGTAGATATAGTTAAAAGGGAATTGTCCGGATTTTTCAGGTCAAAAATTACTCTTGCCGAATTAAATGAGCAGGCATCCGGGCTTTGGGAAACAGTACTTCCAGAATTAAAGATAGTATTGACCGATCCGTTAACAGGGAACGGTCCCAGGTTTAAAGCATTGCTTAAAAGAGGATTCCAGTTAAGCATGTGATAGAAAGTTACTGTGTGGAATTTACCCCAAGACCAATTTCTTATGTCATTACCTGAAATTTGTGAAAGGGAATCTATTGCTGTGGAAAAAGATGATAAAATCAGTTGTTTTGCAAAATTGTCTGAGTCAGCAGTAATTTGTTCTGAGAGCCATTTTTCTATCAACGTGTAAGGAAAAGGATTAAGTGATGCATATATTTGATACAGGTCATTTCCAAGCAACGGTTTAATAGTTTTTTGTGTCAGCAGGAAAAGAAATGTGTTGATAATTGTTGGTTCGGGTTTTGAAGCTTTCATTGAACCGTTCCATTGCTCCAGAGCATCCACAGCGGTTTTAAATGTTTTATTATCCTTATATCCAGGGCTAACCTTTAATAAAGAAGCGATTTTTCGACTTATAGAGTAGTTTACATTTGAAATTACATCGGACATAATATCTTTAATTTTCATAATAGACAGGGAAGAGGCTGTTTTTAAAATTTCTGTATTATAATTTATGTTATCCGGAATATTCCCTATAGCAACATGATTTCCCGAGCTGTCAGCCGCTAAAAAAGTGTATTTCAGCCGTTTAAGAGGAGAAGCAGAAGATACAAGTTGATGAAGATCAGTTGATCTGCAGATATTGTACAAATTTTTAAAAAAATCCACAGAAAGATCACGATTTTGTATAAGGAGGAGTTTTTGTCCGTTTTCAGGATGTGTAAAGATAACAGAACTTTTCAGAGTTCTTTCAACTGTAATAGTGTTAACAGAATCAGAAAGGGATTTGATTTTTTCCGTAAACTTTTCATAGTACTGTTCTTTTGTATCTGATAAAACCAAATCCATATAGCCCTTTTCCATACCTGAGAAAATCCATGC
>QNDG01000225.1 GCA_003645915.1 Candidatus Zhuqueibacterota bacterium
CAGGACGATCAGAAGCTGTCCCGGCCAGATAATCCGATAAAGATTTACTTGCTGCATTTGACCTGTTATCAGGATCATAATTTCCTGTATTTCTTCGGGCAACAGCAAACATAGGAATAGCATAAGTGTACCCATCAACAGTTAATAGATCTTCCTGAGCCGCAGAATCTCCTGCACCGGCTCTCCAAAGCCCGGGGTCTCCCGGAACTTGAGAAAAATAAGCGTGACTACATGTTTCTAAAGGTTCATCAAGAGGACCCTGAACAAATACCTGAGTAGGGTCAAAACCGGAAGGATAATTTTCCAAGTCTGTAGGAGCTACTCTTATTCGATACTGTATCTGTATTCTACGTGTCGTTTCTAGTCCTATAGCAGGATCAATTAAATCATTTGCAGGATTTGTACCCCCATAAAGAACATTTCCATGTTTATATATAATATCATCAACGTCAATGAGTTTTCTCCAGACTTCCAGAAATACAAAATCTATTCGATATCCTATAGTAGGAGGAGACGGTAATATAATGGTATTATTTTCAGTTAATGAATTTGAGCCTTGAATTAATAGGGGCCAGCCGTTAACCCAAGCAATAAGATTTTTTGAATCCTCGCCTTTATTCAGAGCTATTAATTTAAAAGTATTTGCAGTAAAACTTGATGAAGTGAGTATGTCTCCTACATTACAGGAGCCTTCACTAATTTCCTCTTTTAAGGAACCAATCATAGTAAAACCGCTTGGAGTTATAGAACGCATAACATCTGCAGAATGAACTGAAGCAAGTTTTCCAGCAAGATTCTTTTCACAGGAAAGGGGCGGTTTTCCTCTTTGATATGTAACCGATTCAAAACTTCTGTTATCTGAATCGAGAACCCTGGTCTGTATGAGGCCTAAATAATCAGACATAGTTTATACTCCTGTGAGTTTCTTAACAAATAAAGGCTCAATAATTGTCGTTTCAACATGAGCAAGCTTTATAAGATAATTAATAAGATTTTCATACTCAAAAAGAAAATCCATAAACACAGAATTATCTAAAAACCACGTTGCCGGATATTCCATATGAGTCTTAAACGCATCATCTATTACATATAATTTATGTAATCTCTGTATTAATTCCGATATAAAAGATTTCAACAAAGAAAAATTCTTTATTATTTTACTTACTACATCTTTTATATGTTCTGACACTACTTTATTATATAATAGAAACTGTAGTTTAGATACATTATTTCCAGAATTTTCCAAATAATAATCCGCTTTTTCAAAAGGCAGCTCATTAAAACTCAATTTTATATTATTAAAAATATTCATGACATTTTTACTGCCCCATATAGTTTTATCAAGGTCTATTTTTAGAAGAACTTGTGAAGCATGTCTAATATTTTCAATTACTTCAGCTAAATTTTTTAAATCTTGTTTATAATTTTCTAATCTATCAATGATATTACTTTTTGAAGCCTGATATCCTATAGTTTTGTTATCCTGAATTTCATCTGGTTTTACTTTTAAAACGAATATTTCAACTTTTTTTAAGTCCTTATCAATCCCCTTTAAAACTTTATCAATCATTTCAGTATAGTTTTTGTCTACGGGTTTCCATCTTACCGCATCTAATTGAGCTCTCTTAGCCATTTTTTTTATAATTACTGATAAAACAGGCTGAACTTTTGTTATTAAATTTTTTTCAGATTTAGCTTTTAATATTACCCTATCATTGATCATGGTATAAAAATAACGCCCTATCTTTTGAATAGTCATAATATCAGAACCAATTCTAATATCAGCTAATATATTACCAGCGCCCTTACATATACCTAAATTATCTAACATTCAAATCTAACCTTTATTATTCTAAAGAAACTATAAAAATCCTTTTTTATGAAGTTATTCTGAATATAATTGTAAGTGTCATACTCGAAGTCTTATTTACAACTGGAAAAGTTCTATAATTAATTTGTGTGCCGCTATCAAGTAATCCGCTGGCATTTCCTCCAAACAGTCCCATTTCTACCAGGGGCCCAACAGCTTCTGTTTCAGCAAATGTAGCAGTATAATCTACAATATTAGTCGGTACTGTTGTTGTGGGATCTCCTGTATCCGGGTCTATAAAAGTAACATCTGTAAAAGCTTTACGAGCTATTTCATTTTCGAGCGTTGTCTGAGTTACTGTTGGCTGAGGAGGGTTTTGAGGATTCCATCCAACTGCGCCAGTACCGACTGCTAAATAAGTAATCCCGCCATCGGGTTCCCTATTATCCTTTAATAACCGTGCAATTAATATTGATGCTGAGTTGACTATTATATTATTACCCTGTCTTTCTTCAATAATATTTCCTGTATGCGCGTCTTTTAAAATTATTCGATATGAACCATGAATATTATTAGTATTCTCTTTATATCTTAATTTAAATGCGCTGAATACATTATCAGATACTTTTCGTACTGTTCTTTTAAGCAATTCTTCAAATATCATTTTTCACTCCTTAATGGACTATTTTTTAGCTCTTTATATTTAAAGATTATTAGATAGGCTAGATAGGTAACATTTCAGTTAATTCTATTGTCCGAAACACATTACTCGGTAATAATTCTTTAAACGTCTTTTTTCTGAATCGCACTACTTTATCATTTATAAAACTATAATCTCCAATAAAATTTAAAGGATTATCGTTAGAATTTCTTAAACGAACCAGAGCATTAGGAAAGTTACCAGGAGAGCCCAGTTCATCCTTGGAAACTTCATAATATTCAAATACAGGACCTGAAAAAATATATTCCTCCAATTGATAGGTATTCGTATTAAAAAAAGTAATTTTGATACCATCACTATAATCATCCAGAGCTGTCATATATTCATTGAATGAAGTTGATAATGTTGTTGAATAACCATCATAACAATATCCGGGCATTATATAGCCATTATCTGTAACACGAGTATAATTAGCATCAAACATCTGAATAAGAGTATTATTTCTTATTCGATAAGTAAATATTACCGGTACATCTATAAAAGGATTAATTGTGTAGGAAAGTCTTATTCTATCTCCTGCAGTAATTATATCATGTAAGGGACCCCCGAGCCATGATATATAACGACCTTCAATAACAAAATCTTCATTTAAATACTGAGCAGTTCCATACACAGGCGTTACTGACACACTCTCAGGATCAGTAATATATCCATTTAATTTTATCCTGTGAGAAGCGGCCTCCGTAGCTGTAACTATATGCTCTTCTTCTATAACATTTATTTCCGGATAACTATTTAATTCCACAACCCCATTAACAGAGTCCAAAGCCGTTACCGTCCAGGAAGTTCCATCAATCGTTACATCTATATCTGATACAGTAGCTAGACTTCCACTCTGATCTACAATTGGAAGTGTAGGAAAGTCTACATATGTACCATCATGATCAAGTAAAAATGATGTTGGTAAATTAAATTGTATTGGAGGATTGTCATTATAGGGCATTTGAGTTTGATAAGTAAATACCGCAGTACCGGATGATTCGAGTTCTCTGAGAATAAAACTATCACGTAATAATATACCGGCAACTCTTAAATTAGGGACTCCTACTAATTCTCCCGGTATATTTATTTCCTCTGTTTTTATTTGAACAGAATCAAATAATATCCATTCAGGGCATTCTTTTAATGGGGGTATTGTATCTCCATCATATCTTATTTGAAAAGAGAGCCTGTTAGAATCACAGATAGAGCTTATAGGAGTATTACCGTCTTCTTCAAATTTTTTAATTAATAAATCAGAATACATGAGTAATTTATGATTTATTCGTATATCTTGAAGTTTTTTCTGATATACTAGCCCCTCATGATACCCAAAGGTTTTCTGAAAAGGAGGCGTCCCTTTATTAAGTTTTAAAACAGGATCCAGGTCATTAGTAAGATATTGGTCATTAAGAATTATTTCAGAAGAAGTATCATAAAGAAATTCAGGACTAAAAAATATATTGAAATGATTTAATGTATCAGCCCGATTTATTATAGAAGCTCTTTTAGACGGTTTCTGAAAATTATTCAATAATAAGGTATCCGGAGAATTTAAAACAGAGCTATGATGTAATTGATATGCTCTATAACGATAACCAATGATAGCTGTTGAATCAGTAGGATACGGATATTTATCAAAATTATAATATTCCGAATCATAACCCGTATTTTTAGAATATGAGTATTTAAATTTAAAAATGTCACCATTTATATAAGTACTATCTACATAAGTTGTCGTTCTTGGTAAGCGGCCTAATTCGGAATTATTCCAATATTCTTCTGAGTTTTTTAAACTGATAAATCCGGAAGAAGCATCAAATACTGATACTGGATCACTAATATTTATATCATTAATAAAAATATTTAAGGAATTAATTATAGCCGGTATTTTAGGAAGTTGCCAGTTTAAATTTAAAGAATA
>QNDG01000226.1 GCA_003645915.1 Candidatus Zhuqueibacterota bacterium
AAATGTATGAAAAAAATAAAGACAGAGATATTAAAATCATTGAACAAAGAATAAATGATATTCTTAATTATGTTAACTATCTGGAACAACACATTATGTCTTTACGAGAGTACTTAAATACTGGAATTACAGGTATGGTAGGTAAAAGAGGATTACCGGTGTCACACAAAGGCTTATCTTATACAAAAAGAATCATATCTTCTTTACCTGAAATATTAGATCAGTGTGAAGATTTAATTACTTGTTTAAAATCAGCTGATAGAGAAATTAATGTAAAGGAGTAGAAAATGATATCTTGCCCTCAAATTTATGGTGGTGGTATAACTGCTTGTTTGAGCTTTGATGCTAGGATTGATAAAAATGAACCTGCTTCTGGAGAATGTGGCGTTTTGCCAGAGCATAGAGAAAAGTGTCCCTTTTTCTTAGCTCTGGATTATTGTATCAAGAATTCGCGGGGATTTATGAAAAAGACTTTGGAAAGAATTAAAAGGAAGGGGTAAATTATGGAAATAGGAGAAGAAGTTATTTTATTAGAAGATATTAGAATTCATCTTGTAGGAGATTCAAGAGCTATATTAATAATTCATAGAGGAACAACAGGTATAGTTAATAGTCCTTTGGGATATCCCAATGAAAACAATACAATATATAATATTTTATGGAAATTGCCTGGATTTGATTTTATAGCAAGGTATAATCCAAAATGGAAATTAGAAAAAAAGAATGGATGAAAAAAATTATAAAAAATCAGGATCATGCATATTTTTGATAGGAAGAATAGTAATATGAATAATCCTATTAAAACATCCTGGGAGGAATTCTTAAAATCTGTAGACATAAGGATGACAGAAATGGCGAGGTTTATAAATGTGGTCATTGTGGTTATATTGGTCCATGTTACGGTACTCCTTTTATTGGAGGTCCTGAGGGAGGGGGAGTATCTGCTCCTTGGTACAAACAATGTGGCAAAAATGATAAATTAGAACGGCAGGAGAAGTAAATGAGCAATAATCTCTGTGAGGTCTGTGAAAAAAAATGAAATTGTTGGTGTTGCTTGTGTTCCAGGAATATCTTATAGTGCCGGTTACTGTATTGAAGTTTGTAGGATATCATCCGAAAACAGAAGAAATAAATTTCAGTAAAGAGGCCATATTTGAAAGAGATAATAATTATTGTCAATATTGGCATTATGATGAATATAATCATAAATTTCTTTATAAATGTACTCCTAGTGAACGTACATTAGATCATGTGCTCCCTAAATCTCAAGGAGGAAAAAATTCTTTTAAAAATTGCGTGTGTTCATGCCGACACTGTAATATTAATATTAAAAAGGGCCGTACTCCTGAGGAAGCCGGACTTAAATTGATCAGAAAACCTTTCGTTCCAAAACGGAATAAAAAGGATTATGTTCGACATAAGTTTGCTTATAATGAAAATAAACTTTCGCACAGGTTTTATGCAAAACATATTTTAAAGGCGGAGAAGGTGTCTTAAATAGGCTCCTTTTAAAAGTAAGGGACATATAAGGTAATGAAAAAATATCGGTGTGAAAATTCTCTAAAAGAGCATACTTGTCATGGTCCACTTTTTTTGTGAAACATAACAGTAAGAGGAAAATATATTGTTTTAATTCTATTAAAAATTTTAATTAAAAGAGGTTATGAAATAGATATTATTAAGAATGTGCTCAGAACTGATATTTTAAAAAATGGTTACAGGACTAAATTTTTTCCCTTTATTATTCATAATAATTAATTAATAATATTTTAAATAATATGTCAAAGAGACCTTTATTTAAAATATTAGATGTTGTTAAGGGAACAGGAAACGGTTATCTGTATTGTGTGACTGATCCAGTCCATCCAAATGGTGAAATAAGAAAAGACAGAAATCGTAGATATGTGTATCTTCATAGAGTAATTATGGAAAACTCTTTGGGAAGGTTATTAAAACCAGATGAACAGGTGGATCATAAAGACGGAAATAAAGAAAATAATGCTCTTTCAAATCTCACTCTAACAAAACGAGGGCCCCATCAAAGAAAAGAAGTTGAAAGAGGCCACAAATTTTGGAAAAAAAGCCCTCGAAATAAACCGGGAAGAAAAGCAGCTCAGAATGTTGTCAAAAATTTTTTAACTTTATAATCACTTTTTACCTCTTTTTCTGACCCCTCTTTGCTTACAAGTGCATATTTAATTTTTTCTGTTAATTTTTCTAGACTTCTTTGCCATTTTTCTTTTTATTTTTTTTCTGTTTTTTCTTTGTCGCTTAGCCCTTTGAACAAGTTTTGATTCAGAACTCAAATTAACGTAAGTTTCTTTTTTTTCTTCTAATTCATGTTTGGCTTCTTCTATAAGGTTTTCTGGTACTAATTCTAGTCCTTTTAATGCTTTTGTCTTTTTTTCCTCCTCTGAAGATAAATTTTGACCTTTTTCCATTTTAGATAACAAATTAAATTCATCAGAAGAAAGTGAACGAAGTTTCCCAGTATTAGGATCCATTATTTTTTTTCCTTTCTTATTTTAACAGAAATAAATAAAAAAATTAAAAGGAAGAAAAGTAAACATAAGACATAGACAACAAGTGCCTGATATGCTAACATTTTTATTTCAGCAGTATAATATTCAATTGAGTACAAACTGTCCATATTTAAATAATAGTATTTGGATCTTTAAAATTAAAGAAAAAATAATGATCTATCAATATTCTATTCTTAAATAGGAATCAGCTATGATAGAGCCCCTTTATTTTTTCTGCTATTATGCCTATTTATTAGGTGATCTTGAAAAAACTCGTATGTATTTTTCTATTATTCGGGAAGAATATAAGTCTTGTGGTAAACCCGATTCTTTAAAAGAATATCAGTTAATCGAGTTAAAAAAAATTAAAGAGGCTTTAACTACAGGTAATATTTCTCGGAATAAATGGTTGGATGAAACCATTACTGATTCATCTTACTCATCTGAAATAAAGATTAAACAGGTTGAATTGGTTCGGAGAATTCATATAGAAGGCCTGGAACAGCTTAAAGAGATTCTACAGGATGACCTATGGCTTTATAATATAGAGCATCCTTGCGGTTCCTATGGAGCTGTGGATATGGTTTATATGGGTAAGGATACGATTTATCCCGTAGAAGTTAAACGAGCTCGGGGAGGACATGATTTAATAGGCCAAATCAGTAAATACGATCTGTATCACCGGTTACAACTTCATTATAATCATTATAAGTATGTTCAATCGGTGACTATTTGTAATTCATATGACTCATTCACGATTCGTGAATTACAAATGATGGGAATTCGTATGTTGAAATATTCTTTTTCTAAAGATAAAATTCTTATTAAGGAAGGATAAATATGCATTGGATTTATGCTCATTTTATTGGTGATTATATTCTTCAAAATGATTGGATGGCCAAGAATAAAAAGACAAAGATTTTTCCAGCTTTAGTTCATGCTATTACTTATTGCGTACCTTTTTTGTTCTGTTCCTTATCGTGGTGGCAAATTGTATTGATTGGAATTCAGCATTATATTCAGGATCGAACTAATTTTGTTATATGGTTTATGAAAATTAAAGGTTCTGAAAAATTTGCAATTGAGCTTGGGCCGTGGTCTGTAATTCTTACTGATAATATTATTCATTTATTTTTTATAGCTGTTGTTGTCAAATTTTTAACCATTTAAAATAAAGAAATAGAAAGTTGACTTTTTTAAAATTCCGTGGTATATTAAGAATATACTTTTAAGAGATAGGACGAGAAATGTTCAATAGCCCCAATCAACTAAATCAACCGAATCAGCCAAGGAATTATCATTCGTTGGGGTCCTGAGTATTGTCCAAAACTAAATCCGAAATTCAAACCCCGGCGTATAAAAGTTCACCGGGGTTTTTTATTGGGGTTCACTACCGTTCCCGCTAAATCTAGAACGGAGTATTAATTTGCAGATGGGTACGCAAATTGGCAAGCGGCTTGGTTGTTACCCAAGTGATTTTTGGGGGTTCGAGGCATAAATTTTTAAATTTAATTTAAAATAAATAATACGGGGAGTCGCCTAGTCGGGTAATGGCACTTGGCTTGGGACCAAGAATAACGGGGATTCGAATTCCTCCTCCCCGATTTTACTGGGGCGTAGCTCAATTGGCTAGAGCACAAGCCTTTGGAGCTTGGTGTTGATGGTTCAATTCCATCCGCCCCAGCCATTTTTATTTTTCTTCTAAAGAAGGCCGTATTTCTGATATCTCAGGTCTATGTTCTAAAAATTTTTTTTCATGTTCATTTATAATTTTTAAAAATTCTTTTACTGTATTATTCTCAGTATTTAATTTTTCAAAGTGAGCATGCTTTTTAATAAACCCACAACCGGTTTGAAATGACCAAAATTTATAGAGCATTGCTTGAGTAGCAAATATTTTATCTTCGCCCC
>QNDG01000227.1 GCA_003645915.1 Candidatus Zhuqueibacterota bacterium
CATTAAGTTAATTCAGCAGTGGTTCTTATTATGAGCATGGTTTCATTAAACTTTTTTGCAAAACCGCATCTTGAAAAATTAGAAGGTTTAACATCTTATGTTTTTATGCATTTAAGTACTATCTCAATTACTCAGGAGGATGTTCCTTCAATGACAATAAACGGACTTGGATTTATTGCTTCTGTAATAGGGCCTGTTGTGCTTATGATAATGATAGGCGGGATAGGGGCAAATGTTGTTCAGGGAGGTCTTGTGTTTGCAGGGGAACCGCTTAACCCCAAATGGGAAAAAATAAGCCCGGGCAGAGGCTTTAAACGAATGTTTTCACTGCGTTCTTTTGTTGAGCTTGCAAAAGGCGTTATTAAACTCATTATTGTAGGATTTATTGGTTATTTAACACTGAAAAGCGAAATAAAGAACTTCCCTTTTCTTGTTGATCAAAGTGTATCACAGATAGTCTCATTTATTGCAAGCGTAAGTTTTAAACTCTTTGCAAGAGCAGGAGCAGTTCTTATTGTCCTTGCAGCGCTTGACTTTGCATACCAGCGGTATGAATATGAGAAGAAACTTCGCATGACCAAGCAGGAAATAAAGGAAGAGTACAAGAGAACCGAAGGTGATCCACAGGTAAAAGCAAGAATCAGAAGTATCCAGATGAAACAGGCCAGGCAGAGAATGCTGGCAGAAGTTCCAAATGCAAGTGTGGTTGTAACCAACCCGACACATCTTGCAGTGGCATTAAAGTACGATTCTGAAGAAATGGATGCTCCGGTAGTTGTTGCAAAAGGTGCAAGACTTATAGCGGAAAAAATAAAGGAAACAGCAAGAGAGCATAATGTACCTGTGATTGAAAATAAGCCCCTTGCAAGAACGCTGTTCAAGAGTGTAGAGATTGGAGATGTTATACCTGCTGAACTGTATAAGGCAGTTGCAGAGCTCCTTGCGTATGTATATCAGATGGAAAACTCGAATAGTGTAACAAACATTGTTGGGAATAATTAATGGCATTAAGTAAAAGACTTACAGGTTATAGTGATGTTTTACTATCGCTCGGCGTGATTATCATCCTGATGGTGATGATATTCCCCCTTAATCCGGCAATAATGGATTTATTGATTGCTTTAAACCTTGCAATCGGCCTTTTAATCCTGATGGTCTCAATGTATATCACACATCCTCTGCAGTTTTCAGTGTTTCCAGGGCTTCTTCTGATAATTACGCTTTTCAGGCTGTCTTTGAATGTTGCTTCAACCAGGCTCATTCTTGGGCAGGCATATGCCGGGAAGATAATTCTTGCATTCGGCGATTTTGTTGTAAAAGGCAATTATGTTGTAGGCTTGATAATCTTTTTGATTCTTGTAATTATCAATTTTGTCGTAATTACAAAAGGTGCGGGAAGAGTGGCAGAAGTTGCCGCCAGATTTACGCTTGATTCAATGCCAGGTAAACAAATGGCAATTGATGCAGATTTGAGCGCAGGACTGATTGATGAAAATGAGGCAAGGCGCAGAAGAGAAGAAATAACACAGGAAGCTGATTTTTACGGCTCTATGGATGGTGCAAGCAAGTTTGTAAGGGGGGATGCAATTGCAGGACTTGTAATTACTCTTCTGAACATCTTAGGCGGACTTATAATAGGTGTTGTCCAGCACCACATGGCTGTGGGAGAAGCTGTTAAAACTTACACAAGACTTACTGTCGGAGATGGTCTTGTATCGCAAATCCCGGCACTTGTTGTTTCAACTGCTGCAGGGCTTGTTGTTACAAGAACTGCAACAGATACAAACCTGGGGCGAGATGTAACAAGCCAGATATTTCATAATCCCAGGGCAATTTTTATAGCTTCAGGAGTAATGTTTACTTTTGGTATCATTCCGGGGCTGCCCATTCTGCCATTTGTTCTTCTCGGTATAATAACAGGTGCTGTGGGGTTTCTTGCAAGAGGAGAAGAATCTGCTGTTGAAGAAGAAGTTGAAGAAGAAACTCCGGAGCAGGGAGAAGAAGGCGAAGAAGTGGAAAATTTGTTGCGCGTTGATCCTCTTGAGCTTGAAATCGGTTACGGGTTGATTCCTCTTGTTGATCAGGAGCAGGGAGGAGACCTGCTTGTAAGAATAACTCAGCTTAGAAAACAGTGTGCAACTGAAATAGGAATTATTGTTCCTCCTATCAGAATAAGAGACAATATACAGCTTAAAGCTAATGAATATATGGTACTCATCAGAGGATCAGAAGCTGCAAGAAGTGAGCTGATACTGGGAAGATATCTTGCTTTAAATCCTGGAACTGTGGAGCAGGGGAATCAGGTTGAAGGCATTAAAGTTACAGAACCTGCATTCGGGCTGCCTGCTGTATGGATATCTTCCGATGAAAGAGAAAAAGCAGAATTAATGGGATATACTGTAGTTGAGCCGGTTGCGGTTTTAACAACACACCTGCTTGAAGTTATTAAATCAAATGCACACAGGCTTATCGGACGTCAGGAAGTCAGCAACCTCCTTGAAAATCTTAAAAAAGAACAGCCGGTTCTTGTTGAAGAACTTGTTCCTAATCTTCTGCCCCTTGGTGTTGTGGAGAGGGTTCTCCAGAATCTGTTAAAAGAAAGAGTTTCTATAAGAAACCTGGTTGAAATTCTTGAGACTCTTTCTGATTATGCATTAATGACCAAAGACGGGGAGATATTAACAGAATATGTACGCCAGTCAATGGGGTTCACCATAGTTAAACCATATCTGAATGAATCGGGGATTCTTCAGGGGATTACTTTGGATGCCGGAGTTGAGCAGCTTTTTATATCTGCAGTTCAGGAGATGTCCAAAAACGGTGCGTCTTCACAAATGGGGCAGGTAATACTTCCTCCGGAGCTGCTTCAGAAATTTTATGTTAAGCTGAAAGAAGAGGTAGAAAAAGTACTTAATGTGGGAATACAGCCGGTTCTTATAACATCTCCGGGAATAAGACTTTATGTCAGAAGGCTCATAGAAAATAATTTCCCGAATCTTGTAGTAATTTCAATTGCGGAAATACCTTCGGCAGTAGAAATAGAATCTCTTGGCAGTGTGAGGATAGATAATGAGAGTTAAACGGTTCCGCGCTTCAACAATGAGGGAAGCTCTGCAGATGGTTAAAGAAGAGCTGGGTGATGATGCTGTTATTCTGAAGTCACAAAATCTGGAGCGTTCCGGTTTTTTTGATTTGATGAAAAAAGAAAAGGTGGAAGTTGTTGCAGCTGTGGATGTTGCTGAAGATAAAGTATATAAACATTCAATTGATGAAAGAAGAAAGCCAATGGGGAATCTTTCGTATTTCAAAACTGCAGACAAGCAAAATAACTCTGCAACAGGTACTGCAGGCACTAAGAAGAAAAAGCAACCACATAATTTCAGCGATCTGTTAAATGCAGATTTAAAATCAAATCACCGGAATAACAGTAGCGGATCTGCACAATTTAAATCATTTGACGGTAATCTGCAGTCACGTGCCATCAGAAACCGCACAGATGTTTCCGGAGCAGCAGTTAATACGTCAAAGCCATTTTCTGAAGAAGTTATTTTAAATATGCAGGAAGAGCTGAAAGAATTAAGGTCTCTTGTCAAATCCGTAACAGGGAAATCTTCCCTGATAAACGATCTGTCAATAAGGGAATTTGCAGACATGCCTTCCAGTTATGCGGAACAGGTGATGAGGCTTATTGAAAAAGGTGTGGAGAAACACATAGCCAAGATGGTTGTTGAACGGGCAGCTTCTTCGATTTCTGTGGATAATGTACATAATTCCAGAAAACTGATTTCTGCTATTCGGAAAACAATGGGAGCAATGATAAAGACTGCAGGCCCCATAACCTGTAAAAAAGGAAAGACAAAGATAATTGCACTTGTCGGTCCTACCGGTGTAGGGAAAACTACAACACTGGCTAAACTGGCAGCAAACAGTAAGTTTATTTTTAATAAAAAGGTTGCACTTATTTCTGCAGATACGTACAGAATGAGTGCAATTGAGCACTTAAATACATTTGCAGGAATTGCTCATCTGCCTTTGAGCGCGGTTTACTCTCCTGATGAGCTAAAGGCTTCCTTAAAAGCACAGCAGGACAAAGATTTGATATTTATTGATACAGCAGGACGAAGTCCGAGAGATAAGAAATACATTATGGAGCTTAAAGAATTTATGGATTGCGCTCAGCCTGATGAAATTCATCTGGTGATACCAGCAAATATTACTTATATGGATCTTCTCGAGGCAATCAGAAGATTTGGTGTTCTTGATGTAAACAGAGTTATAATTACAAAAACCGATGAGACGGTTTCCATTGGAAGTATTCTTAATATCAGCACTGAGATAGATAACCCCGTATCTTACATAACAAACGGCCAGACAA
>QNDG01000228.1 GCA_003645915.1 Candidatus Zhuqueibacterota bacterium
CCCTTGTTCTTCTCTTTACAATGATCCCCCTTTCTGTGGGAGGAATCGGTATGAGAGAGGGCGGAGTTGTATATTTTCTTGGAAAAGCGGGAATCAGCGGAGCAGTTGCTTTTAGTGTGTCTATTTTATGGTTTATTGCAGCAATAACAAGTTCTCTTCCCGGGCTTTATTTTTATCTTTCAGAGGGGATAGGCTTAAAGAAAAAAGATAATATCCGAAGAGAGAAAGATGGATTTTAATGAACAAATCATTTAAAAAAATGGATTTATCTATTGTGGTTCCTGTTTTTAATGAAGAGAAAAATGTTCCTCTTTTGTATAAAGCAATAAAAGATTCGGTGGAAAAGCTCAATCTTAATTATGAAATTATTTTTGTTGATGACGGAAGTACGGATTCAACAGGAGAGAAATTAAAGGAAATATCAAAGAGGGATAAGTATTTTAAAGCTGTTATTCTGAGAAAAAATTTCGGTCAGTCAGCTGCAATGGCAGCAGGTTTCTCCATATCAACAGGCGAGATAATAGTTACTATGGACGGTGACCTGCAGAACGATCCTGCTGATATACCGGAATTACTGAAAAAACTTGATGAAGGATACGATGTTGTAAGCGGGTGGAGAAAAAACAGAAAGGATAAGTTGTTTATCAGAAAAGTGCCTTCATTTATTGCAAACAGAATAATTTGTTCTGTTACAAAGGTCAATCTTCATGATACAGGCTGTGCGTTAAAGGCTTACAGAAAAGAGGTTATAACCGGTATAAGGCTGTACGGTGAAATGCACAGGTTTCTGCCTGCCCTGACAAAAGTGGAAGGAGCAAGGATTGCGGAAATTCCGGTAAATCATCACGCCCGGAAATTCGGGAAATCCAAATATAATTTAACAAGGACTTTCAGGGTTTTAATGGATCTTTCTTCGCTGAATCTTTTTTTAAAATATTTACGATCCCCTTTAAGATTTTTCGGTAAGCTGGGAGCTGTTACATTAAGTGCAGGAATGCTGGCTGTTTTGTGGGCTCTTATTTTATCATTGAAGCCTCAAATAATGGTAGATGAAATAAATATTGCTGTAACTCTTGCTTTCCTCTTTCTTGTAGCAGGAGTTCAGTTTTTCTTTTTCGGAATGGTTGCAAGTTTAATAGTAAGGACAGGTGAAAGAAGAGGTCTTACACTGTCTCCGTTTTTAACTGATAAATATGAGGACTGGTATGAATCAAAGTAGCAGTTCTGCTGCAGATGTATCTGTAATTGTTTCCCTGTATAATGCAAGGGATACCATAGAAAAATTTTACACGGAATTGAATAATTCTCTGAAAAACTCAGGATATTCGGTTGAATATATTTTTGTTGACGATGCTTCAAATGACGGAACATTTGATGTTCTGCATTCCCTTATGGAAAAAGATAACAGGGTGAGAATTGTAAGAATGCGTTCAACATTCGGAGAAGCAGCCTGCCTTGATGCAGGGCTTAAATATTCCAAAGGAGATATTATTGTTTATTTAAGCGGAAGGGTAAATGTAGATCCTGCAAAAATTCCGGATTTTATAGACAAACTGAAAGGATGCAGCCATCTTGTTTCCGGCTGGCGCTCACCAAGACAGGATTCCACGCTTAATAAAGTGGTGTCAAAAATTTTCAATTTTCTTGCAAATATATTTTTAAAGCAAAAGCTGCACGATATAAACAGCGGTATCTTTGTTGCAAAAAGAGAGGTGCTGGACAATATCAGTTTTTACGGCGATTTGTACAATTTTATACCGGTACTTGCAGCTGAAAAAGGCTACAAAGTAACAGAAGAGAAAATTGCACAGCTTCCGGGAAGTTTCCGGAATTCAAGGTATCCTAAAGAGTATGTTCAGCGCATACTTGATATAATCACAGTAATTTTTCTTACAAGATATACTAAGAAGCCTATACATTTTCTGGGATTTGTGGGCACTATTTTCAGCGCTGTCGGTATTGTAATAGAAGGGTATTTGTTTAT
This sequence comes from Candidatus Zhuqueibacterota bacterium, assembly GCA_003645915.1. Classification (GTDB taxonomy): domain Bacteria; phylum Zhuqueibacterota; class QNDG01; order QNDG01; family QNDG01; genus QNDG01. The sequence continues at coordinate 1,985 of QNDG01000228.1, forward strand.
ATACAGAATTCTCGGTATGGGCCCCATTGCAGGAAGGCCGCTTTTAATTCTCGGAGCACTTCTTCTTGTGATAGGCATACAGATGATATCTATCGGACTTTTGGGTGAGATGATAATATTTACTCATGCAGGAGATGTGAAGGAATACAATATAGAAGAAATTATTAACTAGTAATACGGGGGTTGTTTTGAAACTTATTATACAAATTCCCTGCTACAATGAAGAGAAGACACTTCCGGAAACATTAAAATCAATTCCAAGAGAATTCTCCGGAATTGACAAAACGGAAATTCTTGTAATAGACGACGGAAGTACGGACAGAACAGTTGAAGTTGCCAGGGATTTCGGAGTGGATCATATTATAAAACTGACAAGCAATAAGGGGCTTGCAGGAAGCTTTTCCGCAGGTCTTGATGCTTGCCTGAGGCTTGGTGCGGATATTATTGTTAATACTGACGGTGATAATCAGTACAATGCGGAAGATATTGAAAAACTGATTGAGCCAATAATCCGGGGCAGGGCTGATATGGTTGTAGGTGACAGGGAAGTGATGCAGATAGAGCATTTTTCATTTATTAAAAAGAGACTCCAGAAACTTGGAAGCTGGGTTGTGCAGCAGGTTTCAGGCACAACAGTTCCTGACGTTACAAGCGGATTCAGGGCATTCAGCCGCGATGCAGCATTAAGACTTAATGTGATTTCCAATTTTACCTATACTCTTGAAACAATAATACAGGCAGGCAAAAAGAGTATTCTTGTAACCCACGTACCTGTCAGAACCAACAGACCTACAAGGCCATCAAGACTTTTTAAGAGCATGTTTGCATATCTTAAACAGTCAGGTTCAACAATTGCAAGAATATATGCACTTTATGAGCCTTTTAAAACGTTTCTTTACATTGGCGGTATTATATTTGGTACAGGACTTATTATATCCGGCAGATTCCTCTATTTCTATTTGATTGGAAACGGAGAGGGACACATACAATCACTGATTCTTGCTGCGGTTCTTATGATTGTCGGATTCCAGGTAGGCATGATAGGACTTCTCGCTGATATTATATCTGCCAACAGGAGATTAATTGAAGATATTCTTTACAGGATCAGGAAGAACGAGGTAAAAAAGGATTAGTTTTTTATATGCGGATTGTACTTATCGGCCCTACATATCCATTCAGAGGAGGTATTGCGCAGCATACCACTGTTTTATGGAAGTACTTACAAAAAAAACATGATGTTTATTTTGTATCTTTTTCACGCCAATACCCGTCGCTTATTTTCCCGGGAACCTCTGACAGGGAGCCTGGCAGCAAGAAGGGGCTGCCCGGAGTTAATTATTTAATTGATTCTGTAAATCCTGTCACGTGGATTAATACTGCACGCAGTATTATATCGTATAAACCCGATCTTGTTATTTTTATATGGTGGGTTCCGTTTTTTGCTTTTTGCTGGAGAATTATCGCAGGGATTATAAGAGCAAAACTTAATGTTAAAATCCTGTATATCTGCCACAATGTTCTTCCTCATGAAAACAGCAGATTCTGGCAGAAGATATCATTATTTGCATTAAAATCTGCAGATGGTTTTATTGTTCACAGCAGTTCGGATAAGAATGTTTTAAAAGATATTCTGTTTTCAGCCCCGGTATCTGTTCTTCCTATAGCGCCGCATCCGGAACCTGTAAAAAGGGGAATCAGCCGGTCATCTGCAAGAGAAAAACTGGGACTTCCGGACGGGAAAACAGTGTTTATGTTTTTCGGATTTGTAAGAAAATACAAAGGGCTGGATATTCTTATAAATGCAATGTCAATGATGCCGTCTGACAGGGCTCACCTCTTAATTGTAGGAGAGTTCTGGGAGAGCAGAGAAAAATATAAGAAGATGATAAGGGACAGGAATCTTTCACAGAGCGTAACAATATTTGACAGGTATGTACCTGTAAATGAGTTTGAGTTGTTTTTTACTGCCAGTGATGTGGTTGTGCTTCCTTACAGAGACGCAACGCAGAGCGGTGTTCCTCAACTGGCTTTCACAATGGGAAGACCTGTAATTTTAACTGATGTAGGAGGACTTTCGGAAAATATAATTTCCAAAAAACACGGATCAGTTACAGAGCCTGAAAATGCGGAGAAACTTGCACAAGCAATGCAGGCATTTTTAAATTTTAATGTTGATTTTAATTCGGCGGAACTGAAAAAACATGCACAGACAAGAATGGACAGAGACTGGAGCCTGTTAACCAATGAGATAATAAAATTAAGCAGGAGATTCACTTTAACAATTTCATTGTAATTTTTTGTGCTTTGATTTGATGCATATTTAGCTAACATTGGCAAAACCACACTTGTAGTAGCTCCTGTAAGTACCATAATTAACGAAAGCCA
>QNDG01000229.1 GCA_003645915.1 Candidatus Zhuqueibacterota bacterium
GACACGTCCGTCAGCAGCCGGACACGGTTACACTAATCCGGCAGTAGCCGACCACAGTTTTCACGAATTAAAAAAAACAGATGCCGGAGAAATATCTTATACCTTTATACCATATGATCCTTAACCCTATTCATTTTGTTGCTGAGCCGCACCCTGAGCGGAGTCGAAGGGTGCAGGAGAAAAAGGGCAGACACTCAGGTCTGCCCCCTACTTTTTCCCGCTGCGTTTTTGCGTTCGCTGCGAGCGTTGCGAGAAATAATAAGATTTCTCAGTCGCTCACGCTTCTTCGAAATGGCATATTGCTAATTCTGTCATGCACTCCCGATGAAATTGGGAGGCATCCAGAGGGGAGGTGTGGAAGGTAGCATACCGTATTGACTAACCACCGCCACCCTTGGATTCCCAATAATCCCGATTCTGATTATTATATTTTTTTCAAAGCGAATCGGGATGGGAATGACACCCCCTATAGTACCGTCATGTGCGAAAATTTTAGAGATGCCGGTAAAATACAGCCGCCATATACCTTTATACACTATACCGTTTTTCCCGATTCTTATTATCATATTTTTTCCTTAAAGAGAATCGGGATTACTTTATCCTTTATCCTTACTATACATAAACATGTCAACTTTTTTCAGGACGGGACCTTTCGTTTTATCCTTTATCCTTGTTTTTTACATCCGATTCTTCTCCTAAGAAAAAACCCTCCTGCCTGTCTTAAGCTTCCGTACGTTTTCTCAGCTCTCTTGCATGATCATAAAACTGTTTTAAAGTCATTTTCTTTAAAAACACAAATCCTCTTGTGGCTCTTATCAGCGGATGAGGGTGATCATTAAAAAATCTTCTTCCGAGACATGTTTTAATAAGACTGTACTGCTCAACCTGAATTCTGCGCGCAAGAGCGGAAAACGGGCCGTCGTGTTCATAACTGGGAAAAGAAGCGCTTTTTTGCGAACGGAAAGCATTAAAAAACGAACTATCCATAAGCGAAAGCATATTGAGTGAAACAGGGACAAACATATTTGCTTCACTCGGTTTAAACTTATACCATACATTCCTGTATCCCCACACCTCAATATCCGATCTTCCGCTTATCTCTTCGTACTGGCGTAGAGATTCTGCAATTGCCTGCATAACCTTGTAATGTGTATCAGGACCGCTTCCTTCAGGATCAAGTGCAACAGTAACAATGTCAGGATTGCTCTCTTTTAAAAGTGATACAATTGGTACAACATCTCTGTTTACAGTGGGTTCTTCAGTAAAAATATCACCTGTGTAAAACCCAAGCCGCATATGTCTTATGCTTTTGGAATCAAACCCCAGATACCCCCACAAGCAGTCCGCTTCCCATTCCCGGATCATCCCTTTTACAAGCTGGACTTTTTTTGTGTCCTTTTTACCCGGATACTGAGTTGTAAAATAATGCTCAAGTTCGGCAATTCTTTTTTCAATATCATCCAGATTTTCATCATTGTAAATTTCCATCAGAATTCTCAAAAATCGTCTTGCTTCACCCTCTCTTTTCATCTCTTCATTATTTGCAGCCACACCATCCAGATACTGCCACACATCTCTGTTTCGGAAGTTATTTTTCTTTGACTTAAAATAATTAACACTAAAAAGTTTTATAAAGTCTCTTTTTTGAACAAATTTTTTCAGATTCTGAACCATGTACAAAGCATATTCATTTGTTACTGCAGTAAATCCTGAAGTCATATAAGCAAAAAAATGAGTGTTGCTTGCATCCCTGATATGTCGTATTGCATAGGGAAGATAACCCAGCATAATATCGTCATGGTGCGGTGCTGTATGCAGGAATCTTGCATTTTTCAGAGTCTCGGAACCTGCATTGATCTTGCTTATAAAACTCTGTTTTACGTTTTCCGTTATGTCTCCGGGGGAAAGCTTTAATTTGTTCAGAACATAAGAGCCAAGACTGTCAGATTCAAAGTCTTTGTTTGTCAGTTTGGCAAAGGATTTATTTTTCTTTTTTGCAAGAGTTGTCACAACCTCCTCGACATTTTCCCATGTCACTTCTTTCTGCGATTTCAGATCGACGTATTTGCGCTTAACAAGAAGACTGGCTGCGGATTTTGTAAGATAAAATCTGGAGTTTTTCAGTTTGTGCAGAGATGTGGCAGGATACCTCACATGTTCTTCCTGCTGTACCGCATCTGCCACGACCTTTGCTTTTGTCTCGCCTGCGGCAATAATAATTGCAGTGGCATTTTTATTATAAGTTATTGTTGACAGACCTATGGTTATTGCATGCCTCTTTCTTGAAACTTCAATTCCACCGAGGTCTGATGCTGATGCGGCCTGAGTTTCATAATTTATAGGAGCAAGTCTTGTTGTACTCTGGTGGTCTGATCCTCTGATATTAAAGGCAATATGACCGTCAGGGCCAATGCCTCCGAGGAAAAAACCTATACCGCCTAAATCCCTTATTTTTTCCTCATAATGCGAGCACCACTGATCTACGTCCTCCAGCACTGCTTTCTGAATTCTCTCTATGTTTGTCTTTGGCCTTCTGTAGCGCAGACTTAAATCAACATACATGTCAGGCCACACATCGTTCAACTTCATTTTTTCAGGAAGGCCTATTCTATCACAGTTAATCATTAATGCTTTCTGTTTATCAAAACCAAATCCTTTAATATAAAATTTGTTTACATAATAATAAAAGCTGTTGTGCTGACCCGGATTCATCGGGTAAAATTCATCTATCTGTACAAAATAAAGGCTTTTAATATCAGGTTTTACAGAAGGATCTATTCCGTATGATTCTAATTCTCTTGCAGTTTCTTTTTTATGCCAGGAGCCGGTATATTGAAGAAAATTTTTAATGAAGAATTCCGGCGTTTTACCAGTAGGCAAAGATACAACTCCCCCGGGATTATTCTGAATCCATTCAATAAAACGAAGAGCCGTTAATTTCCCCAGCATAGGGAAATTTGTCACTGTCACTATACCTGTTTTTTCTTCAGGTGAATATTTTAATTTGTACCCGCTTAACTTTAAAAAATTTTCTTCAACTTTTGAAACGCCCATTTTTTATTACTCCCATAATTTATTCAGAACAGAAACCACCTTGTTATACTTGTTTTTAACTTCTTCGGACTCTTTTTTTACTGCGCTGATAAAACTGTTGTCCTCAAATGCACCGCGGACAATTGTAAAATCTTTCTCTTTGTCATTTTCATCCCCGTCTCTGCCGTAACCGATTTTTGATGCCTGATCATACTCTTTTTCCGCATCTCTTAAAATCATATTGTTAAGTTTAATACTGTTTACCCGCCATTCATTTAAGATTTCTATTACATCATCGGTTGACAGTGAGCTGATATCCCGGCCTTTTACTTCTTTAATAAGATTCAGACACCACAGCAGTTCATCATCCGTATAGCTATTATAAATGTTTATTAATTTATTATTTAAGCCTGCCAGGTCATTGATCTCCCCCGACTCTACCTCCTCAATCAGTTCCTCTATTCTGTATCGTGCTGCAAACATCCCCCCTATGTCAAGCCACATCTTAACAGGTTTTGACTCTGCAGTACGTTTTTTCAGGTTCTCTTTTAAAGAAACGTTATTGCTGTTATGCAACAGAATAAAATCAATTAAAACCTGGCCAGTAAATATTTTGATGGCCATTTCATAGTATTTTACAGCAGGACGCAGAAGAAGCCTCTTTATTACAGTACCGTTATAATTGACAAGCTCCTGAGATCTCTCGGAAGCTTCCTGCAAATTCTGCAGAAGTTTTATTCCCCTAAGAACTCTTTCTATGATAAAAGGAGAAAAAAGTTTAAACAGAATAAGGTCGTATTTTTCTCCTTTTCTTTTATCCCGAAGCGGCCACTTTTGAGAATCTCTTTTTGTTCCCACAGTAAAGAGATTCATTGCAGGAGAAAGCACACTTTTCCTCTCGTGTTCGGTTATTATGGAAAACGGGAGATCTCTTGTATCAAAATGAGAATAGTGTTTGCCTATAATGTTTGTAAATGGCCCAGTCTGACTTGGCCACAACATGTAACTGAAAGAGCCTGTTTTTGATCCTCTTTCAAGTATCTCCTGGTGAACCGGCCCCAGTTTGTACATGTGGTTGCTCTGGTTTGTACCGCTTCCTGCATTATAAAACGAGAAAAATCCCGCAATTAAAAGAGTTGATTTATGGTGAGATACAGTGTAAGGTCCCGCAAAAATTGAGCACCCTTCTCCGTGGAAAAGCTCCGAATTTGCAAAGATCAAACAATTCTCTGCAGAATACTGCTTACCAATGCTCACGCTTTGGCCCACAAAACTTGATTCCAAAATTGCACCGCTCTCTACTTTTGAACCTGACAGAATGATAAAA
>QNDG01000230.1 GCA_003645915.1 Candidatus Zhuqueibacterota bacterium
GTAATTTTTCAAACCATTATCAGCTTCATTAATAATAGCAGGATTTGTAGGTTTCCGGTTCAGATTTGCATCAAATCCACCGCCCTGAATCATAAATCCGTCAATAACTCTGTGAAAAACAGTACCATTATAAAATCCTGCCCGTACATATGACAAAAAATTTTCAACGGAAACCGGAGCATCCTTTGGAAAAAGTTTTATCTCAATATCGCCCATTGTTGTCTGAAATACTACCACAGGTGCGGGTTTTTTATTTACTGAAGCAGAATTGCATGCAGCTATAATTACTCCTATTATTGATGCAACAATACTTAACAAAATTGTATTTTTTAACATTTTATTCCTCTACTTTGCATTTTTCTTAGGTTTGACTATTTCAGCCTTTAGTATAACAACTTCTTTTAAAGGCACATCTTTCATACCTCTGTAAATATGAGTTTTAACATTTGCAATTTTGTCAACTACATCCATTCCCTCAATAACCTTACCAAATACAGCATAACCGAAATCCTGAGGACTATTGCCTTTGTGGTCAAGAAAATAGTTATCTGCATGATTGATAAAAAACTGTGATGTTGCACTGTTAATAACAGATGTTCTTGCATAAGCGATTGTTCCACGCTTATTTTTAAGACCGTTTGTTGCCTCATTTACTATAGGATCTTTTGTCTGCTTTCTGTTAAAATCCTTGTCAAATCCACCGCCCTGAATCATAAAGTTTTTTATAACTCTGTGAAAAATCACGCCGTCATAAAAACCGGATTTTACATACTGCAGGAAATTTTCAACTGAGACAGGAGCTTTCTCCGGGTAAAGTTCCAGTACAATTGTTCCTTTGTTTGTTTTAAGGCTCACCTTGGGATTCTGCTGAGCCATAATGCCTGTTGTAAAAACCAGGACAAGCAAACTAATCAAAATAACTCTTCCTTTATTCATAACAATCTCCTCCTGATTATTCTTTCATTGCTTTGAAAAGTTTATCATAAGTCTGCTCCAGGCCCTCAGAGACAATCTTTGTATGGCCTAAAACAGGCATAAAATTAGTATCTCCGTTCCATCTCGGAACAATATGAAAATGCAGATGATCAGCAATGCCTGCTCCTGCAACTCTTCCAAGGTTCATACCTATATTAAAACCCTGAGGGTTCATCAGACCAGCAAGAACATTGCTGCATTTATTTATCAGTTGAAAAAGCTCCAGCATTTCATGTTCATCAAGCTCGCTTAAAGAGCTTGTATGTTTGTACGGTACAACCATTAAATGGCCGTTGTTGTACGGATATTTATTCATAATTACAAAACATGTCTTTCCACGGAATACAATGAGATTCTTTTTATCGTTTTTTTCAGCAGGCTTCACACAAAATATACAGCCTTTATCTTCATTAACATTCTCAATGTACTCCATACGCCATGGTGCCCATAAAATATCCATACAACAGACTCCGGAATTTATTTACCAATTTATGATAATCGCCCTATTCTTCTGTTTCCTCTTCACGTTTGGACTGTTCAATAATCTTCTTTTCCTGGTCCTTAGGTACAGGCTCATAATGTGAGAACGAACGTTTAAATAAACCTCTTCCCGAAGTAATTGATCTGAGAGTAGTTGCATATCTGTCCAATTCCGCGAGAGGAACTTTTGCCTTTACAATCTGGAAATGACCGTCACTGTCCATACCACCTATCTTCCCTCTTCTTCCTGAGAGATCTCCCATTACATCGCCCATATACTCTTCAGGAACTTTAACTTCCACATCATAAATAGGCTCAAGCAGAATAGGTTTTGCCTTAAGCATACATGCTTTAAAAACTTCTCTTCCTGCAGTCTGGAATGCAATTTCCTTGGAATCAACGGGATGCTCTTTTCCGTCATATACAATTGCCTTAACATCAACAACTTTGTATCCTGCAACAGGACCATTGGAAAGCACATCCTTTATTCCTTTTTCAATTGCCGGAATAAATACGGAAGATATTGCACCGCCCTTTACAATGTTCTGAAATTCAAAACCTTTACCTGTCTCAAGAGGTTCAACCTTCATCCACACTTCGGCAAACTGACCTGCTCCACCGGTCTGTTTCTTATGTCTGTATTTATCATCTGCCTTTGCAGTAATTGTTTCACGGTAAGGAATCTTTGGTCGTTTTTCATCAACCTCTACTCCAAAACGCTCCTTCAAAGAATCAATAATTACTTTAAGGTGAAGTTCGCCTTGCCCTGAAATAATTGTCTGCTTTAATTCGGCATCCTGAACAACAGTAAAGCTTGGATCTTCATCGTGAAGTGTGTGCAGTCCGTTGGAAATTTTATCTTCGTCCCCTCTGCTCTTAGGATAAATTGCCACACTGATTACAGGCTCAGGGAATTTAATTTTAGGATAAACAATCGGGTTCTTTGAATCGCACAGAGTATCACTTGTAGAGGTGTGTTTTAATTTAACCAGTGCTCCAATATCACCTGCAGCAAGCACACCGGCTTCTTTTCTCTTTTTGCCGTTTAACAGATACATCTGTCCGACTTTTTCGCTGTTTTTATTGCTTGCATTCATAATATCATCACCGGATTTAATTGATCCGGAAATAACTTTGATTAACGACAATTCGCCAACATGAGCCTCTGATATGGTTTTAAACACAAAAGCACTGAAAGGTTCGTCAACAGAAATTTTTCGCTCGATTTCCTCTTCTTTATCCGGCACACTACCTTTTTTGGACCCTAAATCTGCAGGAGAAGGAGCATAAGAAGCAAGGAAATCCAGGAACTCGGAACTGCCCATATTTTTTGCAGCTGAGCCGCATAAAACAGGTATTAAATTTTTTGATAGTATTCCTGCTCTGATTCCTTTTTGCAACTGTTCATCATCTAAGCTTCCTTTGTCAAAATAAATTTCAAGAAGCTCATCATCACTTTCTGCAGCTGCTTCTACAATTTGATTTTTCAATTTTTCTGCTTTTGACTTCAAGTCATCAGGAAGATCTGTCACACTACCTTTTCCGGAAGATCCATCAAATGTAACCAGCTTCATTTTTAATATATCAACTATCTTATTGAACCCCTCTCCCTGATTTACCGGAAACTGAAATGCAACTACGCCTGTTCCGAATCTTTCTCTGAGATCTGAAAAAACTTTATCAAAATCAGCATGTTCATTATCAAGCCTGTTAATAAAAAAACATTTTGGCATTTCATATTCATCGGCAAAACTGATTACCTGTTCTGTTCCGACTTCAATCCCGTCAACAGCTGAAACAACAACAACTGCTGTATCTGCAGCGCTCATTGTTCCTTTAGTGTCGCCAAGAAAATCCGAATAACCGGGAGTATCAAGTATGTTAATTTTGCAATCTTTATGTGCACCGTGCAAAGCAGAAGAACTGATGGATATTTTTCTCTCTATCTCGTCAGCATGATAATCTGAAATTGTTGTGCCTTCGTCAATTGTACCAAGCCTGTTGGTTTCACCCATTGTAAAGACCAAAGCTTCTGCAAAAGAAGTTTTCCCCACTCCGCCGTGACCTGCCAAAGCAATATTACGAATTTTATCTGCAGCAAATTCCTTCACTTAATACCTCCTTACTCTGTTTGAATTGACCCTTCCATTTTATCCATTAAATTCTTTTTTACCTGATCTCTTAAAATTCTGCCTGTAGGCCCTTTTGGTAAAGAAGAATAAAAATGTATCTTCTTTGGGCACTTGTAAGCAGCCATTCTTTCCTGACTGTATTCAATAATCTCTTGCTGATCTGCTTCTTTTCCAGGTTGTAATACAACGCACGCATGAATCTCTTCCCCGTAAAAAGGATCGGGCACTCCCACTACAACCACCTCTTTTATTTTTGAGTGTCCCTGTAGAAATTTTTCCACTTCTCTCGGGTATACATTAAAACCGCTTTTTACTATTACATTTTTCTTTCTTACTACAATAATTCCGTATCCGCTCTCGTCAAGCCTTGCAAAATCACCGGTTCTAAGCCATCCGCCACTTAATGCTTCTTCTGTTGCCACAGGTTTATTTAAGTAACCTTTCATCACATTAGGGCCTTTAACTATAACTTCTCCCACTTGTCCGGGCAGAACATCCTGATCATTTTCGTCAACAATCATCATATCAACTCCCGGAACAGGCAGGCCGATTGATCCTGCTTTTGCCTCTCTGACAGGATCATTTATCGAAACAATCGGCGAAGCTTCGGTCAGTCCGTAAGCTTCCAGAATTATTGTATTAAATCTGTTTTCAAATTTATCTTTTATTTCCTGAGTAAGGGAATCTCCGCTGGAAATGCAGTATTTTAACGAAGAGACGTCTTCCTCTTCGCTCTCTTCACATTCAGCCAGCTCTCTGA
>QNDG01000231.1 GCA_003645915.1 Candidatus Zhuqueibacterota bacterium
AAGTTGAAACTGTAACGAAGGTATTCTATGTGGATAATGTTTCGGCTGCACACAAGGAAATTATTGATAGATTCAATAAAGCCTATAGCGGTAATATTGAGATAGTTCCTATTAACCTGCCTTTTTCAAAATTTAGTACTAATGAAAGAAAAGAACTGCTTACCAGAGCGCTGCGAAGCAAATCAAATCAAATAGACCTTTTTACAGTAGATGTAATATGGGTTCCCAGGTTTGCGAGATGGTGTCAGCCCTTGGATGAGTATTTTCCTGTTAATGAGCGAAGTAAATTTGTTAAATCTGTTTTGAATTCCTGTTATTACGATAATCATTTTTACGCTATACCTCTTTATACAGACATAAGTGTAATGTACTACAGAAGCGATATTATAAATCGCCTGCCAGGAGCAGAAGAGATTGAGAAGAAAATATCAAGGTCTCTTACATGGCAGGAATTTATTGATCTACATAAAAGACTAAAGGAGAATGGGCTTAATTACCCTTTTTATGTATTTTCAGCGGATCATTTTGAAGGTTTGACATGTAGTTTTTATGAAGGAATTGCAGGCTTAAAAAGCAAAGTTATTACAAAAGATTCTGTTAATCTAAATTCTCCGGGAGTTAAAAAAACAATACAACTGTTAAGTGATTTAGTTAACAAATATAAAATGTCGCCTCCCGAAGTGATAAAATTTGATGAGTATCAAGGGTATCAATATGCACTTAAAAATGATGCAGTGTTTATAAGAGGATGGCCCGGATTTTTAACTCAATATAATACGGTTCTTGATAATGCACAAAAAATGAAAAATATTAAAATGGCGCCTCTTCCACATATGGCAGGATACCCTCCTAAATTTGTATACGGCGGCTGGAACTTTATGATATCAAAATATTCTGAAAAAAAGAAAGAAGCTTTGAGTTTTATTCGTTTTGCATTAAGGGAAGAAAATCAAAAAATACTATTCAAGATTGGCGGATATATACCTGTTAATAAAGATGTTTATAAAGACACCTTGTTTATGACAGAGAATAATGAATTAAATAATTATTTAAAATTTATGGAAAATGGTTTTCACAGGCCTTATAGAAAAAATTATACTAGAATTTCAGATATTATTTCTTACTATTTACAGAAAGCCATACAAAATCAAACATCTGTTGAAGAAGTGATAAATTCAATGCAGCGGGCTATAAATTCAGACGAAACTGTTATAAAATAGCAGAAAATAGGTATAATTAATGGAGAAAAAGAAAAAAATATTATTAGATCACTTTAAGAAATATCACTTTGAATTTAAACATCTTATGGTGATATTCGTTGTGTTGGTTCTTTCGCATATGCTGATAACTTATATACATAAAATATCACTTAGAAATTTTTTAATTGAATCGCGAAAAAGATATCAACATGATTTTATTAACAGCTTGGCTAATATGTCTGCAACATCTCTTGAATTAATACTTGAGATATCAAGTGAAACCAAGGTAAATGACGAAGATGCAAGAAAATTAGTACAAGCTTTTAATATTGTGTTGAGCCAGCAGTTGTTGCAGCCTCATGTACAAGAAGCAGTTTTATTACTAGAGAGTGAAGGTAAGATTGTTCCTATTGATGATGGGCAGCATCTTTTCAGGTTTTTATTTAGGGATGAATACAATCAGGAATATTCGGGTATTCATGAAGTAGCTGTAAATATGTACTTAGAAAAAAGGGATGTAATAAGAGAGACTGAACAAATATTTACGATCAGTGAAGGAAATCAGATTTTTCATATTTTTGTCCCATTTGTGCTTAGAGGGGAATACGCAGGTGTCTTTTATATGAAAGCAGCGCCTTCATTTCGATTTATAACAAATGAGATCTTAACGAGTTATAACCAAACCAGTCTGATTTTTACTATACTCATTCTTTTTGGTTTTTTAGGTATGTTTTACATAAGCTCATATACGATAAGTGAAAGAGATAAAACTCAGCGATTGTTATTTGAAGAAAGAGAAAACAAGCTTCGGGAAGGTATCATATATAAGAAAGAAGCGCTTTTTACAAAAAGGATTTACCATACCCATCACAAGGCGGAGAAAGTAATGGGGTTTATTAAAGAAGATCTGAGGCGGCTTTCTGAAGATACATTTGATGAGACTAAATATCGCATAATTAAATATGCAAATTTTATTTCTCGTGTTATTTATGATATGAAATGGTATGATCCTCCAGTCCAGACAATTCGCAATACAATATTTTCAACTAATTTGAATGAAGTTGCGAAATTTTTAGTGGACAATTTATTCATGCGTATTTCCACTGAATCGGATCAATTCCATTTTAAACTTGATCTTGATGAAAATCTGCCTTCTATTCATGTAAACGAATTTGTGGTTTGGGAAATTTTAGAACCGCTTATTCAGAATTGTATTGACCACAGTGAAATAAGCAAAGTCGATATCGGGATCTCAACTCGTTTTATACAAAATAAAAACAGCATTTTGATAATTATTGAAGACAATGGAAAGGGAATTGAGGATTTTCTTTTAGAGACAGATGAGAATAATGAGCAAATTATTTTTAAGGAAAACATATCTACAAAATTGGATCAGAAAAAAAATGGATATGGCTGTTACATTGCATATGAACTTGCAAAGGGAAGATGTGGATGGGATATAAAAGCCGAGAATAAGGAGGATGGAGGGGCCAAATTCATTATAACTGTAAAAAATATTTAAAAGGTTATTATGAGCATGAGTAATGAAAAGAAAATAAAAATACTTCTTATCGAAGATGAAGAATTTGATGTCAGAAGGGTCAATAAAACAATAGAGCCTTTTAACAACAGAATTGAAATAGTGGATGTAGTTTCGGATGGAGTGAATGCCCTTGAGCTGCTTAAACAGCAGTCAGCTGCTTATGATGTTATTATAATGGATTTTCAGATAGCTGGAGGGCTCAGAGGGGAGAACTTAATTCGTGAAATTAAAAAAATAGATAATACCTTACAGATTATTGTTGTTACAAAAATGACAATTAATATAACAGATTTTGACTTTGCTAATAGATTATTAGATGCAGGAGCAATGTGGTATTGTACAAAATACCCTGGCGACATTGAAAATCTCATATATCAACCCACGGATTTTATTTTAAGTATTTATAATGCTTTCGAAAAAAGAAAGCTTGAGAAGGAAAAACTTAGTTCAAATCGAAGATTGGATCAATCAATAAAGGGAATACTTTCCCAACGGCAAATAATTGGTGAATCAAAAGAAATAAAACATCTTAGGGAGCAGGTTGAGAAGCATGCAATGCATGAAAGCAATGTACTAATTACTGGTGAATCAGGGACAGGCAAAGAACTTATTGCCAGTAATATTCATTATTTAAGTGCGAGGAGATTCGAAACTTTTTTGCCAGTAAACTGCGGCAGTTTACCTGAACATCTTATTGAGAGTGAACTTTTTGGTTTTGAAAAGGGGTCATTTACTGGAGCAGGAAAAAATAAGCCGGGATTTTTTGAGCTTGCTGATAAGGGAACACTCTTCCTGGATGAAATAACTGAAATCCCTTTGTCAGTACAATCAACGCTGCTTAGAGTTTTGCAAGAGGGGGAAATTGATAAGATAGGCCGCCAGAAAAAAATCAAGGTTGATGTGCGTGTAATTGCTGCAACCAATAAAAACTTAAAAAAGGAAGTGATGGAGAAACGTTTTAGAGAGGATTTGTATTACAGATTAAATGTTATATCTATAAATGCTCCGCCATTACGGGGAAGGGTTAAAGACATAAAACTGCTTGTTGATTATTATATCAAAATGTACGGTCAAAATTTTAATAAATATAATGTTCGGGTTGATCCAAAGGCTTTCAGATTATTGTATGAATACACATGGCCGGGAAATGTTAGGGAACTACAAAATATTATACAGAGATTGTTGATTTCAGGGGATGAAACAATAAAAGCTGAGGATGTCGCTGCAGCTCTTGGAATTGGGATTACACAAATAAAAGAGTTTTCCGGCAATATGTTTATTCATGAGACTGATAAGGTTCTTCCTTTACATGAAGTAGAAAAAGAATTCAGGAAGCAATACTTTACTTATGTAAGAAATAAAACAAACTCAGACGCTGAAGCAGCCAGAATGCTTGGATTGGCTCCTCCTAATTATTATCGCATGTGTAAAGAACTGGGATTAAAATAGTTTTCTGTTATCTTGTATCCTTCTTGTACAACATAGATAGTTTTTAAGTTTTTCAACTATTAGCATTGTCATTTTGATAATGATGTTATCAACTTAATAATTAACACCCAATTACTTATCCTGCTTTACATGCCTTAATATATTGTAT
>QNDG01000232.1 GCA_003645915.1 Candidatus Zhuqueibacterota bacterium
CCGCTTTTTACAACAGTAAAGGAGACTCCGATTTTCTTTAAAAGTCCGCTTACATTGGGGATTTCAGCAATTACTCCGATACTTCCTGTTGTTGTCCCGGGGTTTGCAATAATTGTATCTGCACCGCATGCAGCATAATAGCCGCCCGACGCAGCAACAGTTGACATTGACACAACAACCGGTTTCCCGGAATCCCTTATTCTTTTTACCGCATTATATATCTCCTGAGAAGGAGCAATTGCTCCTCCCGGACTGTTGATTCTGAACACAACAGCCTTAACCGAGCTGCTCTCGCCATACCTCTCAAAAAGGTTGACAATTTTCCGGGAAGAAAGAATTGTTCCGTTAAGCTCAATTATTCCTACGTAACTTCCGCCGGAAGGAATTTTAATTGAATCTCCAGGTTTTTTCTGAAGAGATACAGCCATAATGAAAATTAAAAAAACGCTTACAATAATAACTATTAATCCGATAGTTAAATCGCTTATTCTTTTTTTCATGGTCTCACCTGTTACTTTACCTGCAAAAGTTTATTATAACCAAAATTATATAAAAAGTCAATACGAAAAGCCTTATACTATGCAAACCAGTTAAACAGCAGTAAAAAACCTGCTGATATTCAGGGTTTTATTGATAATTTTCCGAATACACCGAAAATAAAACATCTGTTCTGTAACCCCAATGCAAAACAGTTTTTTTTAATATAAATGATATAGCGTGCTGAAAAAGGTATAATGGGATAATGTAGATGCAGGATGCATCCCGCCTCATTTGCCGGTATCTGAAAATTACAATTCAACAAACAACAGATAATATCGAACTCCGAACACAGATTTTTGATTTCAGATTTACTTATCAGAAAACTTCTGGAATCTCAAATCTCCAATTGATATCCGATATCCAATAATAAAAGGAAGGAATATATGCATTCCCTGCAGAATTATTCTATATTGATGATATTTGCGTAGGGGCACAGCGCACTGTGCCCCTACAATTCGTGTTAACTGCGTCCGGCTTTTGACGGACGTGTCCGGCCTTTGACGGACGTGTGGACAAAAAAATTTAAATGATAAAAATCGGGAAAGACCTGCCTCAGGACAAGACAAATAAATGGCTTCCAATAAAATTTATCCCTTTATGCACGAAACAATTACATGTTTTTCACGTAAACTTCTTAGATATTCTGAATAATCTGAATTTTTTAACATTACAATAACTAACCGGTTTATAAACCTAAGGAGAGAGTAAATGAATAAGAAAATTCTGTATTCCTTTGTGCTTTGTCTGTTAATATTTTCCGGAGCTTTTGGTAATCCGGACAGCAGAGAAATCTTTCACAACAACCCCGGACTGAAATCCGAATTCCTGACTTTACAGAAAAAGTTCCCGCAAATTGTACGGGTATCAGACCTTGTAAAAACAAAAAGCGGAAACAGTATGATTCTTGTAACAATAGGGAAAAACAGCCATGATGATAAATCCGGAATTCTTCTCGTTGGATCTGCAGACGGCAGTTACCTTCCCGGCAGTGAAGTTGCACTCAAAATAGCAGTAAAACTGGCAGAACAGTACGGAAAGGTTGATTCTGTTACAACCATGCTGAACAAACATGTTCTGTACATCATTCCGAGACTGAATCCTGATGCAGCTGAATACTATTTTAAAAAAATAAAATTTGAACATCCATACAACAACACTCCTATTGACAATGATCACGACGGTTTAATTGATGAGGACGGGCCCGAGGATCTTAACCATGACAATATGATAACAATAATGAGAGTAAAAGACCCTGAAGGCAAGTACATGATTGATCCTGAAAATCCTCTTCTTCTGCGTAAAGCAGATCCTGCCAAGGGTGAAAAAGGTGAGTACAAAATATACACTGAAGGTATTGACAATGACAGCGACGGACTGTTTAATGAAGACGGTACAGGCGGTGTTGACATTAATAAAAACTTTCCTCAGGAATACCCTGCATTTAAAAAGAATGCCGGAAAATTTATGGAAAGTGAACCGGAAACCAGAGCTGTGTCAAAATTTTTATTTGATCACAGAAACATAGTTCTCACTTTAACTTACGGACTTTATGACAACCTTGTAAATTCACCCAAGCCCTTACCCCAAAGAACAATGAAACCTGCATCCGAGCCGAGCCAGAGAAGATTCGGATTTTCAAGAAAACCCGTAACAAAATTAAACACAAAGGATATCCCCTACTACAAGGCAATCGGGGATTTATACAAAAAAATAACCGGTTTAACCGGCAAATCAACAGTTTATGTAAATAAGGATAAAGGCCAAGGAAGCTTTTACAAATGGGTTTATTTTCAGAGAGGTATACTGAGTTTGACAACTTCATTAATTACTATTCCTGAAAAACCAGTTAAAAACAACAGTAAAAATGATCCGCAGGGAAAAAACCCTTCCAAAAAAATGAAAAATCGAAGCAAGGGGGAAAATGACCCCTCAGCAATGGACAAAAAATGGCTTGAATATTTTAAAGCAAACAACATACCCGGATATGTTGAATGGAAACCGTATAATCACAAACAACTCGGTAGAGTTGAAATCGGCGGTTTTGCACCTTTTGCAAAAACAACATTCTTACAAAAAAGCATTGAGCAGCTTTCGGACCAGCAGACAAAGTTTATCTGCTCTTTATTTGACAAACTGCCTCAGATAGTTGTTGAGGATATAAATGTGAAGCCAAAAGGCTCAAACATATTTGCTGTTTCCGCATACATAAAAAATATCGGTTATCTTCCCACAGCAACGGCACACGGAGAAAAAACAAGACTTGCAAAACCTGTACTTGTAAAATTTTATCTGAAAAAGGGAGAACTTATATCAGGAAATAAAATCACTTTTATTCCAGCGCTTAAAGGCTCCGGATCAGCAAAAAAAGTGGAATGGCTTGTTCATGCTCCTGCAGGTACAAAAATAACACTTAAAGTTATCTCCGAGACAGCAGGCAGAATCAATAGAACAGTTACTTTAAAATAACTTTTGGAAAAGATTTAACTTTAAATAAAGTTCTGAAGGAGAAATATAAATGAAGAAATCTCTTAAATTAACCTTTCTGACCTTTGCTGTCAGTACAATATTTTTATCGGCAGCATCTTATGCTAAAAAGACACACATTGAATTTAACCGGTATTACAACTATCCTGAGCTGACAAAAGCACTTCACGACCTTGAAGCTTCTTACCCCGAATTTTTAAAACTTTCTTCAGTTGGTAAAAGCTATCAGGGAAGAGACATCTGGGTTATGACAATAAATAATCCCAAAACAGGGCCGGAGCTGAGCAAACCTGCAATGTACATTGATGCAAACGTACATGGAAATGAAGTCCAGGGCGGAGAAGTCTGTCTTTACACAATTCAGTTTTTAATGGAAAATTACGGCAAAAATAAAAAAATAACCGATCTTGTTGATACAAAGGTTTTCTACATTCTGCCCACAGTAAACCCGGACGGCAGGGCATGGTGGTTTGATCATCCCAATACTATGAGCAGCTCCCGGAGTATTCAAAAACCGTGGGATAATGACAATGACGGCCTTTTTGATGAAGACGGATATGACGACATTGACAGTGACGGCCAGGTCTTAATGATGCGCAAAAAAGTTCCTTATGGAAATTTTAAGCAGGATCCCGAAGATCCGAGAATAATGGTAAGAGTTAAAAGCGGAGAAAAAGGCGACTACATTTTTCTGGGATACGAAGGCATAGATAATGACGGTGACGGGCGTATTAACGAAGACCCTCCCGGAGGATATGACCCGAACCGCAACTGGCCCAGTCCTGACTGGCAGCCTGAATATGTTCAGTGGGGTGCAGGGGAATTTCCTTTAAGCAACCCCAACTCTGATGCTGTTACAAACTTTTTATTAAAACATCCCAATATTGCCGGAGTCCAGTCATACCACAATTCAGGAGGAATGATACTCAGAGGCCCGGGTGTCAGCGAATCAAAATACCCCCGGAGCGATATCAGAGTTTATGACTACATCGGGAAACAAGGAGAAGGTATTCTTCCTTTTTACAAGTACATGATTCTTTACAAGGATCTCTATCCGGCAAGAGGCGGTTTTGTTACATTTACTTACGAAACTCTCGGTATTTTTTCTTTTACCAATGAGCTCTGGAGTTCAAAGCAGTACTACGGTAAAAGCCCGGATAACGGTAAAAGAAATTACTATGCAACAACAAGTAAGTCCAGATTAAAATACGATGACTATGTTGATTTCGGAGAAAACTTTGTTGAATGGAAGCCTTTTAAACACCCGGTATATGGTGATATTGAACTTGGCGGATGGAAAAAAACAACTAACAG
>QNDG01000233.1 GCA_003645915.1 Candidatus Zhuqueibacterota bacterium
TCTGATAAAACAGAAAATACAGGAAAAATTTTTCAATAATAAAATAACTGAAACAAAAATAGGGTACGAATTATATCAAAATTTATTAAACGGGAGAAATAATGGGTCATTTACAAGCCTTTAATGTTCAAGAAATGATTAATAAATTCAATATTCAAGGATATATTGAAACCGGAACGGGTATAGGAGATTCCCTTTCTTATGCTTTAAAATTTTCTTTTAAAAAATTATACTCTATCGAATATGATACTAAACTATATAATAAGGCTATTAAAAAATTTATTGATCCTCGTTTAAAAATTATTAATAATTTTTCAAAACATGCTTTACCTGAAATTTTTTCAGAAATAAATGAAAATGATCCATATTTATTTTTCTTAGATGCTCATTTTCCAGAAGCCGATTTCGGAATAGCTTCTAATAGATATCAAATATCTCTTGATAAATACGGTTCTGATGCATTACCATTAGAAACTGAACTAAATATAATTGATATAATGAGGCCATTGCATCAAGACGTGATTTTAATTGATGATGTATGGATATATGAAGAGGGCCCATTCGAAATGGGTAATTGGTCAGAACGAAATAAATTAAATACTGGAAATATGACTTTCGTTTCTGAAATCCTTGAAAATACTCATAATATTTTAAAAATTTATAAACAACAAGGTTATCTTATTTTAACACCAAAAGAATCAAAAAAATAGCGAAAATTTAGAGAACCATTCCTTGAAAACTATGAAAAGCTCACATAATCGTATAAGATTGGTAACGGGATCTGTAAGGGCCCATAAGAAACCGTCCCAGTATGTTCCGACCTCCTGCAACATCTGCATTGTCAGTATGGTCACAGCTCTGACATCGAAATACCGTTCCCGAACGATTTCTCCTGTCGACATGACCATAAACTGGACACTTCTGACTGGTATAAAAAGGCAGCACTGTCCTGAAACTGACACGGTTAATCTCATAAGCCCGTTTCAACCTTTTCAACCAGTATTGAAAATGTTTATGAAACTTTATAGACAGGTCAAGAATGATTTTCTGACCTGTGGACTGAAAATAGAGTCAGGAGTCAAATTCAGGAGTTTCAGAATCTTGGAATTCAGCTATGATACATGAGACATGCATTCTCTGTCCTCTATGAACGGACATAGTTATTTTTTCTGTTTCATGTTTCCATTTTTCTTTTACGGAGAGAATCATGTCAATAGCTTCCCAGGTAGTTTTTCATAGATTTAAGGAAAACAGTTTGAACCCATAACAGAAATTTATTGGAAATGCCGTTTTAGATATTGCTAAATTAATAGATATCATTTTATAAAAGACAGCATTGGTAAAAAATATATGAAAAGAACTCTTAATTATAATCCTAATATAAAACAATCTTATCTCATATTGAAACAAGAACAGAAAACACAGTAAAATTTAAAGGAGTCCCAAATGGAATGGAAAAACCCTTTACCCCCATTGGTTAATGGAGCAATAGATTGGTTACAACAAAATATCCAACCCGATATGAAAATATTTGAATATGGGTCCGGTACATCTACATTATTTTTTTCAAAATTTGTTAAAACACTGATATCTGTCGAACATGAGAAAAAATTATATGAAAGAGTATTAGATCAATTAAACCATTTCAAAAAAATGACAATAGTTCGGGCATTTTTCAGATATGAATACATTCCACCAGAAGAGTGTTTTTTTTCATTTCCATATAGCCATGAAAGTTTTGGAACTACGGATAAAAAATATTTATATCACAATTTTAAAAATTACGTTTTTTATATAAAAAATTTCACTAGTTTCGATTTAGTACTGATTAATGGAAGAGCCCGGGCTTCTTGTATAAAAACAGCTCTTCCTAAAATAAGAAAGGGAGGTTATTTAATCTTAAATAACTCCCTTAAATTTGAATATATCGATGCTATAAATACGTTTTTAAATAATTATCCCAGAATAAATTTTACCAATGATAATGATCAAACCACTATATGGACCATTAATTAGGCAAAAGAAATGGGTCGTTTACTTCCACTTTCAAAGGCATCAACTAAAGCCTGGATTTTATTTTTATAGGTTTCATCAGTTATAATCTTTTTTGCCTTACTTTTTTTTAATTCATTTACAAGGTTTCTCATAGCCTCCAAGACTCTATGTTCATGTTCATTCTTCGCTATCAATTTTTTATCACCTATCACAATGGATGAAAATCCAGGTTTATCCATCCCTGATCTGTCTTTAAGAACTTTATTCAATTCATCTAATTTTTTCTGTATATCTGGGATTTGTTCTTTAAAAGTATTTATTTCTTCCATTGTCACAGGATGTTTCTTTAACATAAGAGCAAAATCTTTCTTAACACCGGGATCAGCAAATACAGAACCTAAATAAGTCATAAGAGCAAGAATAATTGTCTGAATCACTTTGCTTGAAGTAGCAGCCTCAACTGTTGATCCTTTTTTCATTTTTAAAAGGGCTATACTAACTTCTTTTGCTGTTTCAGGATTTTCAAGCATTTCCAAATGTTCTTTCACTTCTTCTCTTGATAAAGCACCCATTTTAAGAGTTTCACCTATTACAGTAATTGGATCAGATATCTTTGAATACATAAGACATATCCTTTCAATAAATGTTCTTAAAATAAATATTCATTATTAAAAGATTATTGCAAAACTGCCTTAACACACAGATGCCAGCCAAATCTCTTTTCTAACCAGTTAAAAATCTTTTTTGGAAGCCACTTAAAATACCAAACCTTTTTATATACATTACTCTTATATTCCGGAATTTTCCAAGAAAATATATGTTTTATATGAATTTCTTTAATTTTAAACCCTTTCAATAATTTCTTCACATCAGACTTTGAATAAACATGTGTTACCGGACACCCTATTTGAGCTTCTGAATATTGAGCAATTAATTTCTTTAATTTCCAAAATTTACCCTTTCCATATTTCATTAATATCCAGAAAACTTTCCAACTATATTTATAGTAGAGCATTATCCGTAATTCAGTCTGAGAATTCATGAAATATCTTATCTGTTGTATTATTTTCTCCGGGTTGGGGCTATGATGGATAACTCCAAATGACCAGATTAAATCAAACTGTTCAAAATTAATAAAAGTATTTAATTCTTCCGCATTACCTTGAAAAAATTTTATTTTATCCTGCAGCCCAAAAATTTTTGCTCTCATTTTTGCTAAATCTAAAGAACCGGTTGATAATTCTATAGCAGTAACTTCAGCTCCAGCACGAGCAAAATTTATTGTTTCAGTCCCAAGTCCGCATCCTATCTCTAAAACCTTTTTTCCTTTCCATTTACTAAAATCTGCAAATACAGGTATATGAGATTCTACAAAGTATTTTTTTGCTTCCACTTGATTATAAAATAATTCTGTACCTGGAGTTTCTTTTGAATGGCGAACATTACACGGTCTGTTATCCCAATAATTTTTTACTTCATCAATTTTATTCATAATTCCCCCATTAAACTTTCATTTTAGGCCATTTACTAATTCTTGTCGTTCCATAAATACTTCGAGTTCTTTCCCATAGGGCCATGTTATACAGAGTACTTGGAGCTTTTCTTTCCCAGGCTTTTTCCTGTAAAAAAATATGTCTAAAATTATGTTTACAGTGTAAAATAGGTAAAATTTCTGAACAATTATATTTTTTTAAGTTAAGAATTTCTCCCCTCATATGAAGATAATTATCCCATCCCCAGCGACCAAGAATGTATTCGGGCATTTCATAAATAATTTTACGCCAATTAAATTTTGAGGTTATAAAAATATCGCTTGATGTAGATTCATCATAGTTTTCTTTTTCTTGAGTAAATACTTTTTTATATTCTTCTGAAGAATTTATACATTCTTTTAACTCAATGTTTAATCGAGAACCTACGGCATAAAAATCATAACCATATTTATCTATTATTTTTTGGATAATATGAGAAAAATTTTCAGAAATTATAATATCAGAATTAATATAAGCTACCAATATAGTATCTATATAACAAAGAGCCTTATCTATTAAATCTTTTATTATAGGAGATTGATTATTAAATCCTAATTCTCGAGCTCTTTTAACTCCTTCTATTAAAGTAATATTATCTTGATTTTTAAGTTTTTCTTTTAATCCAACTTCATTAAGAGGCGCGATGACTTTTATATTATTAGCTTTCCATGAATAGATCGCTGAAAACTGAATCTTATCAAATGGTGGCTTGAATTTTCGAAAAGCTGTTATAAAAGTAATCATTTAAAAAAACTCCAAATATTTTTTTCCATTTACTTTAATAACAACTCTAGTTTTTTGAATTACA
>QNDG01000234.1 GCA_003645915.1 Candidatus Zhuqueibacterota bacterium
ACTTGCAAAAGAAGCAGGGGCAAAAAGAGCTATAGAACTTCCGGTTTCAGGAGCATTCCATTCCCCCTTAATGGCGGATGTTGTTGAGGAATTCGGAGAAAAACTCAGGTCTATGCAGATCAAAATGACAGAGATTCCTGTGTATGCAAATGTTACAGCATATCCTGTAAGCAGTCCGGAAGAGATTAAAAATCTTCTTCATAATCAGTTGACTCATTCTGTCAGATGGGTGGAAACAATAGAAAATATGGTTAAAGACGGAGTTACTGATTTTATAGAGACAGGTTCAGGCAAGGTGCTTTCAGGTCTTGTAAAAAGAATTAACAGAGATGTCAGTATAAGTCAGTGCGGTACTGTTGATGATCTTTCAATATTTCAGGGTTAATTTTATATAGAGGGCGTTTTATATGTCACAATTAAAAGGCAGTGTTGCTTTGGTAACCGGTGGTGCGAGAGGTATTGGCAGAGCCATAGTACTTGAACTCGCTTCAAGAGGTGCAGATGTAGTGGTTTCCGATATTAATCTTGATGGGGCGGAGAAAACTGCAAAAGAAGCGGAGGCTTTTGGCGTAAAAGCAATGGCTGTTGCAGGTGATGTTTCAAACAGTGAAGACGTGGCGGAAATGGTTGCAAAAGCAACGGAAAAGTTCGGAAAGATAGATATTCTTGTAAATAACGCCGGTATCACAAAAGACAATCTGCTTATGAGGCTTACAGAGCAGGATTGGGATTTGGTACTTAAGGTTAACTTGAAGGGCGCATATTTGTGCACAAAAGCTGTACTACGCGCTATGATGAAAAACAGAAAAGGCAAGATAATTAATGTCGCATCTGTTGTCGGGGTAATGGGTAATGCAGGACAGTCAAATTATGCTGCATCCAAGGCAGGACTTATAGGATTTACAAAAAGTGTTGCAAAAGAGGTGGGCTCAAGAAATATACAGGCCAATTGCATAGCACCGGGATACATCGAAACCGAAATGACGGATCATCTTGCTGAAGATGTTAAGGAAGCATTTTTAAATTCAATTCCGCTCAAACGGGGAGGCAAACCTGAGGATGTTGCGAAAGTTGTGGCATTTCTTGCTTCTTCTGATTCGGATTATATAACCGGACAGGTAATTAATATTGACGGCGGGATGTTAACATAAATTTAATCCAAAAAAGATAGATTCCCAGAACCAATTTCGGGATCACAAACAAAGGAGGTGAAAGCAATATGATAGACGAGGCAAAATTTAAAGAGATTATTGTTGACCGTTTAGGTGTTGACCCCAATGAGATTACTCCTGAAGCATCATTTATTGATGATCTGGGTGCAGATTCTCTTGATACTGTAGAACTGGTTATGGCATTTGAAGAAGAATTTGATATTGAAATTCCGGATGAGGATGCTGAGAAATTAACAACCGTAGGTTCTGCATTGGAGTATTTGAAATCTAAAAAGGGTGAGTAATTAACCCTGTGAGAAAAAAATAAAGGGGCTCCGGTTTCAGGCCGGGGTCCCAATATTACAGGAGGCAATGTTTATGCAAAATCGGCGAGTTGTTGTCACTGGATTGGGCGCTGTTACACCCATCGGCAATAACGTCGAAATGTTCTGGGAGGGACTTTTACAGGGGAAAAGCGGCATTTCTTTTGTTACGAAATTTGATGCAACAAGGTTTGATTCCAAAATTGCCGCTGAAATTAAAAATTTCGATGTGACCGAGTATATTGACATGAAAGAAGCAAGACGTATGGATCCATTTACCCATTACGGTATTGCTGCAGGGGATATGGCACTGAAGGATTCGGACCTGGATCTTGAAAAAGAAGATAAAAACAGAATAGGTGTTATTTTAAGTTCAGGTATCGGAGGTATGCATTCATACCATTCCGAACATAAAAAGCTGTTGGAAAAAGGTCCGAGAAGGGTAAGCCCGTTTTTTATTCCTATGCTTATTCCTGATATTTTACCCGGTCATTTTTCCATAAGACACGGACTGGGTGGTCCGAATTATTCTACGGTTTCTGCCTGTGCAACCAGTTCTCACAGCATAGGAACTGCATTCATGCATATCCAAAGAGGAGATGCTGATGTCATGATTGCAGGCGGAGCAGAAGGCGTTATGACGGAGATGTCTTTTGCAGGATTTGGTAACATGAAAGCCATCTCCACGAGAAATGATGATCCTGAACACGCAAGCAGGCCGTTTGATAAGGACAGAGATGGTTTTGTTATTGGCGAAGGTGCCGGAGTGGTCATTTTGGAGGAGCTTGATCACGCTTTAAAAAGAGGTGCTAAGATATATGCTGAACTGGCAGGTATTGGTTTTACTGCAGATGCATATCATATAACTGCTCCTCATCCTGATGGTATTGGAGCTGCAAGAGCAATGAAAATTGCAGTATCAGATGCAGGGCTTGATATTCATGACGTAGATTATATTAATGCTCACGGTACTTCTACTCCTTTTAATGACAAAACCGAAACCAAGGCAATTAAAAGTACTTTTGGCGAACATGCATACAAACTGGCTGTAAGCTCAATTAAATCAATGGTTGGCCATCTACTCGGAGCAGCAGGCGGCGTTGAGCTTATTGCAACTGCTTTAAGTATTCAAAAAGGTGTTGTACCGCCGACAACAAATTATCAAATACCTGATCCTGAATGCGATCTTGACTATGTTCCGAATCAGGCGAGAGAAATGGAAGTAAATGTAGCTCTGTCAAATTCATTCGGGTTCGGCGGACATAATGTGTCTTTATGTGTTAAGAAATATGAAAAGTGAAGTTAATAAGTAAGATAAAAAAAGTCGGTTTTTTAAAAAGGAATAATAAAAGGGGATCCCTTTGGGGGGATTCCCTTTATCGTACAATAAAATATTCGTTTAAGAATCAGGCGCTTTATAAAAGAGCTTTTACACACAGGTCTTATACAGGACAGACAGGGGAAGAGTCAAATGAAAGGCTTGAATTCTTAGGCGATGCTGTTTTGGGAATGATAGTTACAGAGCAGCTTTACAAACGATTCCCTGAAAAAGATGAAGGCGAGCTTACAAAGGCAAAGTCTTCTATTGTTTCGAGAGATACTCTTGCACTGTGGGCAGAAAACGTACGGCTTGGGACTTATCTCAGACTTGGTAGAGGAGAGGAGCTTTCCGGCGGACGGCATAGAAAATCTCTTCTGGCCAATACTTTTGAAGCTTTAATTGGGGCAATTTATCTTGATGGAGGTATTGTTCCCGCTAGAAATTTAATATGCAGTACAGTGCTTACAGATGCTGAGAAATATCTTGATTATAAATACAGAAAGAATTTTAAAAGCAGATTACTTGAGTTTGTGCAGGCAAGAAGCTGGAAGGGACCTGATTACAGAGTTGTTGCTGATGAAGGTCCGGATCATGATAAAAGGTTCATTGTAAAGGTTTTTATAAATGATAAGCCGCTGGGACAGGGAGACGGGAAAAGTAAAAAAGAAGCAGAACAGAGCGCAGCAAGAGAAGCTCTTAAGAATTTGGAAATTCTGTAATTTTATAGATAGTTAAGGAGGGTTCATGGAGTATTTTTTAACTGAAGAAGAGCAGATGATAAAGGATCTGGCAAAGCAGGTTGCTGATGAGAAAATCAGACCTATTGCAGCAGAGTATGATGAAAAGGGCGAATTCCCGTGGGAAGTGATTAAATCCTTAGCAGAGATGGATTTTTTCAGGATCTATATTGATGAAGAATACGGCGGATTGGGAATGGGTACAATGGGGCTTGTTCTTGCAACTGAAGAGTTGTCAAAAGCATGCGGAGGTATTTCTCTTGGCTTTGCCGCAACTGCGCTCGGAACAATGCCGATTATGCTTTCCGGGAGTAAAGAACAGAAAGAGAAATATCTTCCTGAACTCGCCTCAGGAAAATCACTTGCTGCTTTTGGTCTTACAGAACCGGACGCAGGTTCTGATGCCAGTAATATGAAAACAACAGCTGTGAAAGACGGCGATTACTATATTTTAAACGGTGTTAAACATTTTATTACAAACGGCGGTGTAGCAAAAATTTATACTATTATTGCACAGACCAATCCTGAAAAAGGCTCCAGAGGTGCATCTGCATTTATTGTTGAAGACGGAATGGACGGATTTTCATACGGGAAAAAAGAGGATAAAATGGGAATCAGAGCTTCTGCAACAAGCGAACTTATTTTTGAAGACTGCCGTATTCCAAAAGAAAACATGATAGGAAGAGAAGGGATGGGATTCCCGGTAGCAATGAAAACTCTTGACAGGTCAAGACCCGGAGTTGCTGCGCAGGCTTTGGGAATTGCTCAGGGAGCATTTGATTATGCAAGAACTTATGC
>QNDG01000235.1 GCA_003645915.1 Candidatus Zhuqueibacterota bacterium
AGCGCATGGGAAAAGGCTCTGGGAGTTTTTAATATTTATGGCGGATCAAAAAATGAGAGAGAAATATTCTATACAGCTTTGTACCATACATTAATTGTCCCCAATATTTTTATGGATGTTGATAAGCGTTACAGAGGTACGGATTTAAAAATTCATAAGGCGAAAAATTTTACAAATTATACAGTTTTTTCATTGTGGGATACATTCAGAGCTCTTCATCCTCTTTTTACTATTATTCAGCAGAAACGTACTTCTGATTTTATTAAAACTTTTATAAATCAATATAAAAACGGCGGATATCTTCCCATGTGGGAGCTTGACGGGAATTATACTCATTGTATGATCGGGTATCATGCAGTGCCTGTTATTGCAGATGCATTTGTAAAAGGTATAAATGATTTTGATCTGAAAACAGCATTTAAAGCTATGAAATCAATCAGCATTCAAAATCGTTTCGGAACAGATGCATACATTAAGCACGGATACATCCCCCTTGATGCAGACAGAGAGTCCGTATCCAAGACTCTTGAATACGCTTATGATGACTGGTGTATTGCAGAGATGGCTGCTGCATTGGGAAATAAAAATGATTATAAAATGTACATTCAAAGAGCTCAGTACTATAAAAATATTTTCGATCCGCAGACAGGGTTTGCAAGAGCGCGCATCAATGGCAAGTGGTACACACCTTTTGATCCTGCTGAAGTAAATTTCAATTTTACGGAAGCGAACTCATGGCAGTACTCCTTTTTTGTTCCACAGGATATTCAGGGGTTAATTAAACTAGCAGGAGGTGATTCCGCTTTTATCGGAAAATTGGACAAACTCTTTACTACTTCTTCCGAGCTGAAGGGAAGAAAACAGCCTGACATTACAGGACTGATCGGTCAGTATGCTCACGGAAACGAGCCGAGCCATCATATAGCATATCTTTACAATTATGCAGGCGCACCGTGGAAGACTCAGGAAATAATTTATAAAATCTTGAAAGAGATGTATAAAAACAATCCTGACGGTCTGAGCGGTAATGAGGACTGCGGCCAGATGTCAGCATGGTATGTTTTAAGTGCGCTGGGATTTTATCAGGTATGTCCTGGAAGTCCCATTTATACATTCGGTACTCCGGTTTTTGACAGGGTTGACATTAATCTTGATAACGGGAAAAAGTTCACCATAAAAAGAAACAGTGGTTCCGGTTTTTATATAAAATCAGTTAAACTCAACGGAAAGAAGTCAGACCGCACATATATTTATCACAACGAGATTATAAATGGCGGAACTCTTGAGTTTGAAATGTCTTCAGCTCCATGTTTTGATTTCGGGAAAGAGCCTGAAAACAGACCGTTCTCATCAATAAAAAGGCATCTGATTACAAGAGTACCGTATGTTAGAAAAGGGGAGAGAACTTTTAAAAACAGTACTGTTGTTGAGCTTGCAGCGCCTGATAAAAATGCAGTTATTTATTACACATTAAACGGCAAAGAGCCTGATGCCGGATCAAAAATTTACTCAAAACCATTAACAATTAACAAAACCACGTGTCTGAAAATGGCAGCTTATATTCCGGAAAGAGGGTTCAGTTTTACTGTTGTTTCAAATTTTTTAAAAGTTAATCACAACTGGCAGATTACTCTTAACACTGATTTTGACAATCAGTACACAGCAGGCGGTAAAAACGGACTTATTGATATGCTGAGGGGCGGCAGTGATTTTATGACTGGTCTGTGGCAGGGATATTCGGGAACAGATCTGGATGCAGTGGTGGATCTCGGCAGAGTGCAGACAATAAGGGAAGCAGGCGCTGGTTTTCTTCAAAAACAGAGATCATGGATATTTATGCCAAAAAGAGTTGAAATATTTATTTCGAAAAACGGAAAAGAATTTATTAAAGCAGGAGAGATAAAAAACAGGGTGCCTGAAAATAAAGAGGGAACAATTATAAAAGATTTTGTTCTGAAACTTAAAAATGTAAAAGCAAGATATGTAAAAATCAAAGCGGAGAATATAGGAACAATACCGTCCTGGCACCCCGGAGCAGGTAACAAGGGGTGGCTGTTTGTTGATGAGATAATAATCAAGTAACAGATTTCAGGCAGGAGACTGTTTTGGGACCGGATACTGCACTTTTCTGCCTTTAATAGAATAATCAGAGGTGCGGATTAAGTGAAAAGAAGTATAGAGGAAAGAGAGCGCATCAAACGTATGCTGGTTTACGAGCAGAACCTCTGGCACAATGGTCACAGGTTTGTGGCAGGTATTGACGAAGCCGGCCGCGGGCCTCTTGCAGGGCCTGTAGTTGCAGCTGCAGTTGTTTTTCCACAGGATGTATTTTTCCTGGAAGTTGATGACTCTAAAAGGCTGAAACCGGAAAAGAGGGAAAGACTGGCTGAAGAGATAAAGAAAAATGCAGTTGCAATTGGCATTGGTATTGTGGGGCCTGAAGATATTGACAGAATTAATATTCTGCAGGCAACTTATATGGCTATGAGGCAGGCTGTTTATAAACTTAGTCTTTCTCCTCTTTATCTTCTTGTTGATGGCAGAAAAATCCCTGATGCAGAATGGCCACAGACTCCAATAGTCAAAGGCGATTCGCTCTCTTTTTCAATAGCTGCTGCATCAATTATTGCCAAAGTAACGCGGGATGCAATTATGTATGATCTGCACAGGAAGTATCCGGAATACGGGTTTGAAAAACATAAAGGCTACGGAACTAAAAGTCATATTGAGGCAATTTTAAAATTCGGTCCGAGTCCGGTTCACAGAAAAACATTTAAAGTAAGACAATGGGGGAATAATTGAAAAAAGATAATATTGTAAAAGGTAACAGGGGAGAGAAAGAAGCGGAAAAATATCTTGTAAAAAACGGATATAAAATTATTTTCAGAAAATACAGAGCATACAGAGGAGAAATAGATCTTATTGCTCTTAAAAACAGAGTGCTTGTATTTGCAGAAGTAAAAAGCAGCTCCAGTACTCTGTTCGGAGAACCTGAGAACAGGGTAAGCATTAAAAAACAGAGGCAGATTGCAAAGGTGGCTGATTTCTTTATACGAAATACAGACCTGGATTTTGATGAATGCAGGTTTGACGTTATTTCAGTAATGCTTGGCAGTAATGTTTCTGTCAAACATATTGAGGATGCGTTTTATATAACGCGAAGGGTTTAAAATCTGTAACAAGGCTTTACATTTTCTGTTTTACAGGCGCTCCCCAAAGCAGGAGAAGCACAATAAAGATTATTGCAATTATTGTTGAAAGCATTTTGTCTCCTTTTGCTCTTCTATTATATAGACACCTGAGTCTGTAAAATAGTTGCAAAAAAAAAAATAAAAATTTTCGGAGGATGTATGAAGATAAAATCAGCAGCAGCCTTAGCAGTTGTTGTCATGTTGTCAGGTTGCAGCAAGCTTGGCAAAATTATTCAGAAAGTGTCGTACGGTTCGGAGATAAAAATTACCTCGGAAAACGATATTTTTCAGCAGGATTTTATTAAACTGAAAGACGGTTCATTAATCGTTGTTTTTTCGGAGGGGAAAAATGACAATAGTCCCGGTACTCAGATAACTTTGTACAGATCCGAAAAGAACGGGAAAACCCAAAAAACTCCTCTGATAAAAACAGGCTGGAGCGCATATAATCCCAAAGTAGCACAGCTTCAGGATGGTCTTGTAATTGTTGTTTTTAACCAGTCAAGATATGACAGGGATTTAAAGACCTTTACTCCTGTAGGTATTTTTATTATGGAGTCGTATGATAATTGTAAAACATTTACTGCTCCGCGGATTATTTCGTCGCAAAATTTAAATGTTTCCGGCAGCATTCTGGAAATTGATGACGGAACAATAATTATCCCTGTGTACAGTGACAATAACGGGCAGACCATTTCTATCCTGAAATCTGTTGACAGAGGTATCACCTGGGCAGAAACAGATATTTTTTCAGGTCGGATGCCGGACAGCACTGCTTTAACATGTCCTGCTGTTGTAAAAACCTCCGGCGGAGAATTTATTTGCCTTATGCAGCAGAAAAATGACAGATTTATTTTTCAAAGCATTTCAGATGATAACGGGAAGACCTGGTCTGTTCCTGCAAGAACCAATCTTGAAGGTGCCGTGCCGAGTCTGTCTGTTAGTTCTATGGGATCAATTGTAACTGTATTTAAAGATATGTGGCCGGAAGGCATCAGTTCTGCTTTAAGCTACAATAATGGTATTGTGTGGGAGGATGAAAAAAGTATTAAAAATACGAATATCAATTGTAAATCACCTGTAGTAAAAAATATCGAGAATAAAATTTATTTCTCATACATAAAACA
>QNDG01000236.1 GCA_003645915.1 Candidatus Zhuqueibacterota bacterium
ATTTAATAAAGGTAGAGTTAATGAAAGGAGGACGGATGTAAATAATTTGTCTAAGTAGAAACAAAGAGAATATAATAATTATTAATTAATATACTCAGGAGGTTTTGTGTTATGGCTAAGAAAGAATATAATCCATTTGAGACTGCGAGAGCACAGTTTGACAATGTTGCTGAAATACTTAATCTTGATAATGGTACAAGAGAATTACTGCGCAATCCAATGAGGGAATATCATTTTAATATTCCTGTGCATATGGATAATGGAGAAGTGAAAGTTTTCCGCGGATTCAGAGTTTGTCATAATGATGCACGTGGGCCTGGTAAGGGCGGTATAAGATTCCACCCACAGGAGACAATAGATACAGTAAGAGCATTATCAATGTGGATGACTTGGAAATGTGCTGTAGTTGATATCCCATTGGGAGGAAGTAAAGGAGGCGTTATTTGTGATCCTCATCAATTAAGCGCGAGGGAACAAGAACAGATATGCCGCGGTTGGGTGCGTCAATTGTCCAAGGATATCGGGCCGTTACGGGATGTTCCTGCACCTGATGTGATGACTAACGCGCAGCATATGTTATGGATGTTGGATGAATATGAGACAATTCACGGTGGTAAGTACCCTGGAGTAATAACAGGTAAACCAGTAGGATTAGGCGGATCATTAGGTAGAACAGAGGCTACAGGATATGGTGTTATTTACACAGTGAGAGAAGCTTTAAAAGAATTAAACATTAGAGTTGAAGATACAACCGCAAGTTTTCAGGGCTTTGGCAATGTCTCACAGTATGCAATACGATTATACCAGCAAATGGGTGGTAAAGTAATCGCTGCATCATATTGGGATCAGAAAGATCAAAAATCCTATACATTCAAGAAGGATACAGGAATTGACATGGATGAATTGTCTCCAATTCTTGACAAGTTTGGTGCAATTGATAAAAACGAGGCAGAAAAAATGGGCTATGAAATTTTAGATGGTTCTGCATGGATTGAGCAGCCTGTTGATATTCTTGTTCCCGCGGCACTTGAGAATCAAATTAATGCTGAAAATGTTAACAAAATAGCTGACAGTGTGAAGATTATTGCTGAAGGAGCAAATGGCCCGACTTCAATTGAAGCTGATGAAGAAATTAAAAATCGCGGTATATTTTTAATTCCGGATTTCCTGGCAAATGCTGGTGGCGTAACATGCAGTTATTTTGAGCAGGTACAGAGTAATACTAATTATTATTGGAGTAAAGATGAAGTTTTGGGAAAACTTGACAGTATAATGACAGCTGCTTTTATTGCTGTAAGTGAACTGTCAAGAAAGAAAAAGATATATATGCGTGATGCTGCTTATATGATTGCAGTTGACAGAGTGGCTCAGGCATGTAAAAGCCGTGGGTGGATTTAAAGATATTTAATTGGCATACAGGAATATTAATAGGATATTCCTGTATGCCAAAATCAATATTTGGAAAATACTTAAAGAAGTGTTGATATATGAATAATGTCAGCAAATATTCTCAATTGTTAACAATTCCTGAATTTAAAAATGATATATTTACAGGTGAAGAAGCGTGTACGCGTATTGGTAATGGCGAAATCGGCGGGAAAGCAAGTGGATTAATATTACTGAGAGATATGCTAAAAGAGCAGCTAATTCATAATAAATTCCCTGATGTTTTAATTGATATTCCACGATTTACAATAATTACAACACATTTTTTTGATGTTTTTATGGAGGAAAATGATTTATATGAAATTGCTTTTTCTGATGAATCAGATGAACGAATAGCACATCATTTTCAGGCGGCGACACTTCCTGCAGATCTGATTGGTAGTCTATGGACTATTGTATCTAAAATTCATACACCGCTTGCTATAAGATCGTCAAGTTTATTAGAAGACACCTTGCAATCACCATATGCAGGAATTTACGAAACAAAAATGATTTCGAATAATCAACCAGATACTGAAAGTAGATTTAGAAAACTGATTGAAGCGGTTAAATATGTTTATTCATCCACTTATTTCAAAAAGGCTAAAGAGTATTCGGTGGCAACGAGTAATAATTTTAAACAAGAGAAAATGGCGGTAATTATTCAGGAAGTAGTCGGTCTGATGCATGGAAACAGATTTTATCCGAATATTTCAGGCGTTGCCCGGTCTTTAAACTATTATCCGTTCGGGCGTTTAGAACCAGAAGACGGTATAGTGAGTTTAGCCCTTGGCCTTGGAAAGACAATTGTAGATGGTGGATTGTGTTGGTCATATTCACCACAATATCCAGATTTAAGTTTTCCGTATGGTTCAATTAAAGATTTATTAAAAAATACTCAGACTGATTTCTGGGCAATAAATATGTCTCATTTGATAAAATATGATCCTGTAAACGAAACGGAATATCTGGTAAAACTAAACATTAAAGATGCTGAGTATGATAATGTTTTAACTAAGATTGCCTCAACTTATGATGTACAATCAGATAGAATTTGTATTGGTACTTTTAAGAACGGGCCGAGAATAATTAACTTTGCACCAATTCTTCAATTAGATGAACTTCCTATAAACGGAGTTATCAAAGAGATATTACCAATATGCAGCAAATATGCAGGAGGACCTGTTGAAATCGAGTTTTCGATAATTATGGACAATTTTCGTGACGCGAAAATAAGGTTCAGTTTATTACAGGTAAGAAGGATTGCGAATTCAAGATCAAATTTTAAAATTAATAAAAAAGATTTTAATGAGAAAGATGTTTTTGTGAAATCAGATGTTGTGCTTGGTAACGGGGTAATTGATAATATTAAAGAGGTTGTATATGTAAAAAGGGAATCATTTGATTTTAAATATTCAACATTAATTGCGTCCCATGTTGGAATTTTTAATAAAAGATTGCTTAAACAGGGATTACCTTATTTGTTAATCGGCCCCGGAAGATGGGGGAGTACTGATCCTTGGCTTGGGATACCGGTAAAGTGGGGGCAGATATCAGGAGCAAAAATCATAGTTGAATCTTATTATAAGGATAGATATATTGATTTTAGTCAGGGTTCTCATTTTTTTCATAATCTTTCAAGTTTGGATATTATTTATTTTTATGTAAAAGGTGATGATAAATGTTATATTAATTGGGAGTGGTTAGAAGAGCAGAAAGTAAAGAATGAAAGCGAGTATATAAAACATATACACTTGGATAAACCTGTGAAAGTTATTGTTTCTTCAAAGGATAAATTAGGTGTGGTGTTAAAATAATGAAAAAAGAAAATGTCCAAATTGATGCATTGCTTGATAGCCTTAAGGAAAGGGCAAAAGAATTAAACTGTTTTTACAGGGTAGAGGAATTGCTTAACAATGCAGATTTGAGTTTAGATGAGATGTTTCAAGGGATAATTGAAGTTATACCGTCTGGCTGGCAATATCCTGAAATCTGCCAGGCAAAAATAGTTTATAATGATAAGATATATCAGACTATACCATATGCTGAGCCAGTGAATGAGCTTAGTACTGAAATAGTTTTACAAGGAACAAGTATTGGTGCTCTTACAGTATCTTATTTTGAAAATGTACGTTGCACTGATGAAGGATGTTTTCTAAAAGAGGAGATGAAATTATTAAATACTATCGCGAACAGGATATCTCAAACAATTCTCTATAGAAAATTAAAGTCTGCTACAAATGAGTGGAAGCGGATGAAAGAAACCCTTTCAAATAAAGATGGAAATGAATGGATTGTGATTGTTGATATGCTATTGCAATCTGACAAGAACCTTTTTATTTATCTTTCAAGAAAAATGC
Source organism: Candidatus Zhuqueibacterota bacterium (assembly GCA_003645915.1). Lineage (GTDB taxonomy): Bacteria > Zhuqueibacterota > QNDG01 > QNDG01 > QNDG01 > QNDG01. Next base: position 3,786 of record QNDG01000236.1, read on the forward strand.
TTCACTATTTATATTGGAGCGGAATAAAGGATGCAAACGAGCTTTTGGAAAGATTTGAAATGAAAGATTTTGAGGAAGATAATGAAGATATTAACAGCCCGAGTAAGAAAAAATCAATTAATAACATCATTGATTTAGGTAAGGAAATTTTTAAAGTAGCATCTGAATATTTTGAGAACCATGTTATTTTTTATAATATCCAGAAATGGATTCAGGAAGACAAACTTCGTTTCCTTGTTAGAGCAATTGATGCGCCCAATTCATCTTTAACTGAAGTTATAGATGCAATTACACGTTATCATCATATTATTTCGGATAATTTCACTTTATCACCTCCGATAAATAAAGGGTTGCGCGTTTCTTTGATCCGAAGATTTTTTTCAGATCAGCTTGAGTTTATTAACATTGCCAAGCAGTATATTGATGTACAGGATTATTATGATATAGTAAAAAATATAATATTTCCTGCTAACAGCAGAGGGAAATTAGGAGGAAAGAGTGCAGGCCTTTTCCTTGCCTCTCAGATTG
>QNDG01000237.1 GCA_003645915.1 Candidatus Zhuqueibacterota bacterium
TCTGTGTATTGTACATCAAACCTCCGGTAAGTTTTGACTAGGGACTTCCGGTTACTTCTCGTCTATAATCTAAGAAATAACCAACTTTTTATCAAAACCTACCGGAAATATTTCCTTATTTTAAAACCATCATTTTTCTAACTTCAGTAAGATTGTTAACAGTTATTTTGTAAAGATACATACCTGACGGTAATCCTGCAGCATCAAATAAAATCTCATGAACTCCCGGTTGATAATATTTATCAGCAAGAATCTCTTTATTCCTGCCCAGTAAGTCAAAAACAGTGAGAATAACCCTTCCGGGTTCTGCAATCTTAAATTTAATCTTTGTAACAGGATTAAAAGGGTTGGGAAAATTCTGATAAAGAAATAAATTTTCCGGCAGTTCCTTCTCTGTATCATCTATTTTTGACAAGACACTGTAATAAGCCTTAACAACTTCTTCCGCCTTTCGCTCACGGATCCCGAAGTGCCGCATCTTCATCCAGACATTCTCCCATTCATCGTCGCTGGCCATTTCATTTCCCCATAAAAATGCACCCTTAACGATTCTGTTGTACTCCTCATTAGTATTAAAGAATGCTTCATATATATTTGCCTGGGTCTCTTCTCCGTCTTCAACACCGTTTTGATTATTATCCTGCTGGACAATTTGGTTAAACTCATTATAATTTGCCATAAAAGGAGATTCCACACTATTTACATAACCAAACTCTAAAAATATAATAGGCAGGCCGGGATTGTTGTTCTGCAGCGGCAGAATATAATTATTAAAAATATCGTCCCATTTCTGTTCCAGAGCTATTACGCTCATTACATCAGCAGGCATAGTATCTGTTAATTTGAAATATGCGCTTATCCCGACTGCATCAAGATTGAGATCTTCCCATAAATGATCTGAGCCGGGACCGTAAAAACCACCTTCAGTCAGCGCATTGTATGCCATATCATAAGTCAGATTCCCGGAATATACTTTTCTTACTGAATCCACCATAGCACTTATTTCATTTTTATAATCATTAGGCCAGTATCCGCCCGAACGGGTTCTGAAAAGTCGTTCGGTTTCTGTGCCAAGAGAAAAAAGAGTCACACCAATTGAATCTGCAATTCTTGCAAAATGAACAGCCACTTCAGTATAAGAATTCCAGAAAGATTTTACAAAGTTTGAGTGGTCAGGATGGTTCAATGCCCACGGCCAGTATTCTGCAGACACATTCGGATCTTCATTGTGCATATTGGGATCACCTAATTGCCACCTCTTTACAGGATGTACCGCATGTTCTGCATCGGAAGTTTCAAATGCCAGAGTCAGATAAACATTAAAACCTTTTTGCCGGAGTTTGTCAATTGTTCTTACAAGCACTTCATCCGTAAAAGTAGGAATGGTAACATTACTGTATTTTCTTTCCACAGTACTGTCCATGCTGTCATCAATATGAATTGCAATGGAAATCCCCACCCAGTTGGCATTAATTTTATTTAAAAAATTAATATACTCCGGAGGCTGGTTTTGAGTACCGTTTACATTTGCGCCCCAATTACCACCCATGTGAACAGCACGCATATCATTCAGCTGCTGAGAATAGAGAAAAGGTGCGGATAAAAGAATACATAAAAATATTTTTTTAATCATCTTTTCACCTCATTTTTAAATAATTTATATTTGATAAAACAGCTGTGTAACAAATAATTCAGATTTAAACAGTGACTGGGGCAAGCTAAAACCTGATAGAGTTAAAGTGTGGTTCTAAACAAACAATCCTTTTCACAAAATGGCCTGTGATCTAAAAAAACAGACTCAGGATTTAAATATTTTCTCATTACAGCGTCTTTAAATAGGAAAACCCTATAAGTTACAGAAATATAAGATTTAACAGTATGTTTTTTAAATCCTTTCTTTATTATTTTGAATCTGCTCTTATCCGGATTCTATTATATTTAATCCTTTTCCGGCTTTAAATCAAGATACTCTTCTGCATCCTCATAATCAAAAAAATGTCTTGATTCATATTCTGCTTCATGCTTTACTATTCTGTCTATCTGCATACCTCCAAGAGGAGTATTGCCTACAATCCTTGCCACTTTTCCTATGTGATGATCTTCTGCATAATGAGCAGCAGCCTTGTGTATTTCCTGCACTTCCTTTGAACCCGGAACATAATTTACAACATCAACAAGCACGGTAAATCCTGGTCTTGCCAGTTCAATTGCCTTAACATACTCGTTATAAAGCCTTTTCGCTTCCTGAACATCATGACTGCCTTCCATATAGAGATAAATTCTGTTTTTCCCGGGATCATATTTAACATATGATTCTGTTTTCATCTTCCTCTCCTCCAAAAAATGTTACTCCGGGTTAATGCATACGCTGTTTTACAAATAAACTGAAAACCTTAAAAATCCGTACAAATAAGCAGCGGTCAAACTGCCCCCTCTCCGGAGCAGTATCCATGTACTGATTTTTCAGGTTAAACATTCAGCTCAATCCGCATAACAGTACCTATCCCTGGTTTCGTCTCCTTTACATACACCCTTCCCATGTGATATTCTTCGATAATTCTTTTGGCAAGAGCAAGCCCAAGTCCCCATCCGCGTTTTTTTGTGGAAAAACCCGGATAAAAAATATGACGCTTCTGCCTGAGGTCCATACCTCTGCCATTATCCCTTATGTCAATAATTACAGTATTTCTCGTTTTATCATGTTTGACAAAAACATCAACAACACGGTTGTCCTTATCCATAGCGTCAAGGCTGTTTTTTATTATATTCTCAAGAGCCCATTTAAAAAGTTCCGGTGTAACTTTAACCGGTGGTACCTGATCAAAATGTTCATTAATCACAACACTTCTGCTTATGTGAGGCAGTCTTCTTCTGAGATACTCAATTGTATCATGCACAGTACCTGTAACATTCTGCTTTTTTATATTAGGTTTTGAGCCGATCTGTGAGAATCTTTTTGCCACCTGCTCCAATCTCTCAACATCATGCTCAATTTCTTCAATAAGGCTCTTATCTGTTATTATTTTATCTGATTTAATTACTTCTAACCATCCCATTAGCGATGAAATGGGAGTTCCCATCTGATGAGCTGTCTCTTTCGCCATACCAACCCAGATATGTCTCTGTTCGCTTTTTTTAATATTTGAGTATCCCACAAATCCGATAAGAATAAAAATAACAACAATTCCGCTTTCAACATAAGGAAGAAGCCTGAGTTTGCTTATTAGTTTTGAATCCCCGTAATACAGTTTTCCAAGCACCATATCCTGATAATGAACAATTACAGGATCAAACTCTTTGCTTAAAGATACAACCATCTCTTTTACCCTAAACAGAGCATTATCAGAATGATCCTCAGGATCAATTCCAATTCCTTTCCACAAAAGAGGAGAATCATTGGCATCTGTATAAATCATAGGGAAATGAGTAGGAAGTATAATCTTGTCGAAAATAAAGTTCAGGTCTTCAACACTTTCCGTTTCTACTGCTCTTGCGTACATTTTTGCATAAAAAAGAACAAATGAGCGGGATTCCTGCCTGAGATCATCTATTACATTTTGCGTATAAAAATGCAGTATGAGCCCTCCGCCAATTGCAAAAACAAACAGGACGCTTTTAAATCCCCCTGGGATTCTGTGAAGCAATCGCTTCATTATGCTTTGTTTTTCTTTCTCTTTTGTACAGTTCCTACAACAACTCCGGCAAACAGAACAGTAAAACTTAATATACTTGCCCACAAACCTCTTTTAAAACTCTGCGGCTTAAAAACAAACTCCACTGTATGTTCTCCTGCAGGTACATAAACACCTCTTAAAGCAAAATTAACCCGCTCAATTTTAACAGGATCACTGTCAACATAAGCTTTCCAGCCTGCCGGATAAAAAATCTCGCTTAAAATTAAGAGATTATTACCTGCAGTCTTTGTACGCACCAGGATTTTATGATTACTCTTTTCCAGAATCTCAGCGCTGTCAGATTCAGCCGGCATAATTTCCACTTCCGGCTTTCCGTTAACAACTGCCATGGTCTTAGCATCAAATCCGGGGCTTGTTATGTACTGTAAAATAACATCATCTCCTTTAGCAGGAATTATTTTCTCCGGAAAGTAAGCTCTCGGCAGATAATCCGTAAATTCCAGTACAGCGTTCATACCCTGTCTTCTGGGTCTGTAAACAAGTTTTAAGGTCGTATCCGGTATTCCGTATGGAGTAACCAGATATCTTACATTTGTCAGTTGTAAAAAAGTTTTATGCAGATGAACCATATCCCTGTTGAGCTCATTCTCA
>QNDG01000238.1 GCA_003645915.1 Candidatus Zhuqueibacterota bacterium
AAGAATCTTAAAAGATATTATAATAATTGATCAGAACAAAAAGGGGACACAACAGACAATAATAGCCGAGAAAGGAAAAGTACGCTTTGCAGAAGAGCAGGAAAGGATAATATTTACACTTTACAACGGTGAAATACACATAGCTGACAAAAGGAACATGGAATCCTACAGAAGAGTATCATTTCCTAAATGGGTGCTGTCTATTTATGTTCCAAACATGTCTTTAAACAGAAGTAAAAGGGGTGTAAGAGGAGACAGGGAAAAAACAGTATCTATGATGAGAAAAGATGTTAAGAGATATAAAAAGACTCTTCAAAAAAAGAGGGAAGCATTACAAAATAAAGTATATAGTCATTTGAAGAATATATTTCCAAAGAAATATTTTTTACAGGAAGAGAATAAAAACAAGATATATAGAAACAGGAACAGAAAAATTTCATTTTATGAGATTAAAAGCTTTAAAAGATATATAAATACAGAATTGCTCGTAATAAGAGGATATGAAAAATCTATTAATAAATACAGAGTGGAAATAGAAAAAAAATATTCTATTGCAACCACCTGCATTGTTTTTGTTCTTCTAGGAGCATCTCTCGGAGTTCTCGGGAGACAGGGAGGACTGGCAGTAAGTGCAGGATTAAGTATTTTCTTTTTCATTTTTCATTGGTCTCTTTTAATAGGAGGGGAACAGCTGGCAGACAGGCTTTTATTAGGGCCTGTAATGGCAATGTGGCTTCCAAATATAATTCTTGGTATTATAGGAATTTATTTAATGATACATACTGTAAGGGAAACGTATTTTATTAAATGGGACAGGTTTAATCTTTTTGCAAAAAGACAGGAAAATCAGTGAAAATAATACCAGGTTACATAAGAAAAAAGTTTGTTTTTATATTTTTATTTCTGCTTATATCAATAATTATCATGTTTCTTATTATTGATCTTGTAGAGAATCTTGATAAATTTATTGACAAAAAGGTAACAACCAACATAATAATAGAATACTATTTATATTACATACCATATATAATTGTTCTGATAATGCCAATGGTTACTCTCATGGCAACGGTTTTTTGTATTAGTTCTTTTGCAAAACACAATGAGATTATAGCGTTCAAAGCTCTTGGAATGAGTATGGCACAGATAATGAGAACAATAATTTTTATGGGTATTATAATAAGTGCAGGAACCTTTGTTATTGCAGAAAAACTTGCAATACCGGCAAACAGAAAAATGTTTCATATAAAGGAGAAGTATCTGGAAAACAGGTATAATCAAAAAACAGGAACAGTAAGAAACATACAATTGCAGGAGCCGCCTGATAAGATTGTTACAATTGGATATTTTGATGCAGAAAATAGTTTGGCAAAAAACGTTACAGTTGAAACATTTAAGGGAAACAGAATTATTTCAAGGTTAGATTCTCCTGTTATGATTTGGGATGGAAAGGAGTGGACAGTTAAAAAGGGTGTACAGAGAATTTTTGACAATGAAAACGAAATTCTGACAAAAATAAAAGAACCGATTAAGTTTCATTTTAATTTTACTCCCAAACAAATTGCTTTATCGTCTTTAAAGCCGGATGAAATGAATTTTTCCGAGCTCGTGGGGTTTATAAAAAGAATAAGAAACTCCGGAGGAGAGACATATGAGTTATTAACTGATCTGCACTTCAGAATTAGCTTCCCTTTCAGCAATCTTGTTATTGTGTTTTTTAGTATTCCCCTTGTTTACAACAGACGACAGAAAAGTATTGCTGCAGGGTTCGGAATTAGTCTGATTGTTTCGTTTTTTTATTTCGGTCTTGTAAAAACAGGACAGACTATGGGACATAAGGGAACAGCAAATCCGGTTCTTGCTGCGTGGCTTGGTAATTTATTGATGATAGCGAGTGCTGTAGTATTTAATATAAAAGCAAGAAAATAACTTGACATTTATCAATTTATCATTAATTTAATAAAGCTTAGGTGAAATTAGTCATTTTATATAGTTAGGAAGGAAATTTAAGAATGAAAAGAACCTATAACCCAAGTAACAGAAAAAGAAAAAACAAGCATGGGTTCCGCTCAAGAATGGCTACGAAGAACGGCAGACTGGTTCTTAAAAGACGCAGAGCAAAGGGCAGAAAGCGTCTTACTGTAAGTGATGAGTTCACAACAGCCAAAAAATGAGCGCCTGCCAAAAAATGAGATACTCCGCGGGAAAAAATGTTTTGAGACTGTTTTTTCCGGCGGAGATGTTGTTTTTGGCAAAATTATGTCAATAAGATTTATAAAAGCAGAAGATCGAAGAGCTGCTTTTGCAGTATCAAAAAAGGCAGGAAACGCAGTAAAGAGAAACAGAATTAAAAGGCTTCTCAGGGAGATATACAGAAAGAACAGACAGCAGATCGGAAACTTCTGGATAGTATTCATAGTAAGCAGAAAACAGGACAGAATAAATTTTACATCTCTACAAGAAGAATTTCTCCACCTTATCCTGAGAGCAGAACTGGTTATTGAAAAGGAAAGGTCGTGAGACGAATTTTAACTTTTTTAATTCGATTTTACCAAAAAGTCATTTCACCAGGTTTACCCGCTACGTGCAGGTTTTATCCCACATGTTCTGAATACAGCATACAGGCTTTAGAAAAATACGGGTTCGTAAAAGGTACAATATTGTCTGTTAAAAGAGTAAGCAGATGTCATCCATGGAATCCGGGTGGGTATGACCCGGTTCCGTAAAAAAGGAATGGAATAAGAATATGGATAAAAAAACAGTTATAGGATTAGTGCTTATAGGGTTGATATTTCTTTTATGGCCTTATTATATGAAAAAAGTTGTAGGTGTTCCTGATAAGCCGGTTCAAACCAAACAGGAACAAGTTGTTCAGAGAGATGAGCCTGTTTTACAGGAATCCGCTGCTACAAAGAAAGAAGAAAAAAGAGATATTGGTAAAACCAAAAAAACAGCAAAAGTTAATATTATAAAAGAAAGCGGCCGTGAAAAAGAAGTAATTGTTGAGAACAATCTTTTTCGGGGAGTGCTTAGTTCAAGAGGCGGGGGAACAGTTGTTGGATGGCAGTTGAAAAAACATAAGGACAGTGAAGGCAACTGGCTGCAGATTATACCTGATTCATCCGGAGCAAATCTGGGAATTGTGATAGGAGATCCTGTTCAGAGAAGTTATGATCTTTCTGAAATTAATTTTAATGTTATTCTTAATAATCAGTGGACAGAGCAGGGCAGGAATTTTCAGAAAGTGGAATTTGAAAAAGACCTTAATCCCGGAAGAATAGTAAAGCAGTTTTTAATAAAAGACGATTCCTATACTGTTGATATAAAAATCTGGGTGGAAGGAATAACAAGAGAACAGGGTGCAAGAGGGGTAACTTTAATTTGGGATTCGGGAATTAATCCAACGGAACCGGATTTGGCAAGGGATATCCGTTATTGCGCAGCTATTGCACATCAGGGAGGAGATCTTTTAAAAACTTCTGTTAAACCAACCGGATTCAGAGAAGGAATTACAGACTGGGTTGCAGTAAGATCAAAATATTTTGTTGTGGCAATTGTTCCTCAATCGGAAAAAGCAACAGGTGTTTCTCTTGACGGAAGAAACATCAAAATTTTAAGAAACGGGGAAATTGAAAAATGGAGAACTCTTAAAGCGGAAATAACTATACCGATTTCTCAAAAACAGGATGAACCTGTAAAAGTGGCATTTTATGCAGGCCCAATGGATTACAAACAGTTGAAGAGTTTCCATGAAAATCTTGAAAAACTTATGAATTTCGGATGGACAATAATACGTCCCTTCAGTATAGCGTTTTTCTATACGCTTCAGTTTCTGTTCGGAATATTTCATGATTATGGAATAGCAATAATTATTTTTGCAATACTGATTAAAATAGTACTCTATCCTCTTACAAAGAAAAGCTACAAATCAATGAACGAAATGCAGGCTCTGCAGCCAAAGATAACTGCATTAAGAGATAAATTTAAAGACAATCCGCAGAAGCTTAACGAAGAGACAATGAAGCTGTATAAAAAGCACGGTGTAAACCCAATGGGCGGATGTCTGCCAATGCTTTTACAGATGCCTGTTTTGTTTGCGTTGTTTAATCTTTTCAGAACTACAATTATGCTCAGGCAGGCACAGTTTCTCGGCGGGCTTGTTAAGGATTTGTCAGCTCCGGATCATATGATTATGGGAATTAATGTACTGCCAATACTGATGAGTGTGACAATGATTTTCCAGCAGAGACTGACAAATAAAGATCCCAAACAGAAAATGATGGCTTATT
>QNDG01000239.1 GCA_003645915.1 Candidatus Zhuqueibacterota bacterium
GGCAACAACTCTTGTAATTCCGCTATTCCCAAGACGTAAAAGAGTATTGTAATCCTTCTTACTGACAACTCTGTCAGATCTTAAAAGTGTACCGTCAAAATCAGTCAGAACCATTTCAATTTCATTATACTTCATTCTGCTCCTTAAGACAGGCAATTCAGTCACTTATAATTTAATTTTAATATTCATTCTCTAAGTTTAAAACCCTCTGTTAATCCAGATAAATTAATTACCAGAATGTAAAAAATAAGCTGGTTTAAATCAAGCAAAAGAAATAAACAAATGTACAAACTGTAAAAAAACAGAGTGGAACCTTGATGCGGCTCCACTCTGTTGTACGCCCGAAGGGAATCGAACCCCCAGCCTTTGGAACCGGAATCCAACGCTCTATCCAATTGAGCTACGGGCGCAAAACCTGCACCGTAATTTTAAACAAATCAAATGTTAATGTCAAGTTGAAAAACAAATACACGTCTGTTGACAAATATTTTAAGCAGGTCAAGTTATTACAATTTACTCAAAATCCTGCCATCCGCATACTCTTTTAAATTCTCCTTCAAACCATAGTGAATTAGCATAATGTGCAGGTGTAGTCATTTCCACATCAGTACGCTCGAATTTTTCGATTTTTCTTCTGCTCCATTTATCCGGATTAAGAGTGTTAAAAAGTCTTTTAAATGTTAAATCGCCTTTTTCCTCCAGACTCTTTCTCAGTTTTTCCTGTATTGTACGCACAGATGTAGAACAGACAAATTTCTTTCTCGACATTTCAAAGAGCCTCACCTTTCTGACAGAATCGTATCCAAGTACCTTACAAATCATGAAATCAAAAAGATCTCCCACATCGTAATCAAGCCCTATAAGGTCTTTTGCAACATTGTACATTATATCAATATGCTCATCAGTATATTCTGAAAACGCATACCTGTACACTGTAAACTTCATATCTACTCTGTGTTCCAGCGTTTCCCACTTTGCTTTCGGATAAGTTGTACTGAACACCTTATCATCCCCGAAATACATGGTAGTGTGTGTATCCTTGTAGCTTGAGTTCCTCCCGAAAAGCCACCTCTGATACAGTTGAATACCTTTGTTGGGAATCCATGTCCAGAGTTTATACCATACATCCTCTCCTATTGTATTAATCACATCTCCGGGTCTGATAAGCTCTTTCACTTTCTCAAGTTTACCCATACTGCCCCCTTATTTTGTTTATTTGACAAAGGCTGCCTTTATCATTTTTGTACCATGCTTTGTCTTCATCTGGATTATATAAATTCCAGCAGGCACTTCCGAGCTGTCCCTGCCTTTTCCCTTCCAGACACTTCTATGACTTCCCTGCTCTGCAAATCCATTGAACAGATCAACAACTCTGTTCCCGCGCACATCATATACAGAGATAGAAACCTCTCCCTTTTCCGGAAGGAACCATGAAATAACTGTCTCACTGTTAAACGGATTTGGATAATTCTGATTAAGAAAATATTTTTCAGGATGCACTGAATTATTTTTCTCAATCGACATATCAACACTGACTGAAATATATGCTTCTGAAACAGTTGAGTCTGTACCGCCAGGACCTGAAACTTTTAACATAACTGAAAAAACTCCTTCATCAGTGTATGTGTGTTCAGGATTCTGCTCCGTGCTCTCCCCTCCGTCGCCAAAATTCCATAGCCAGCTTGTCACTGTTCCCTGTGATTCATCAAAAAAGTGTACAGTCAGAGGTTTATACCCTTTTGTTGTATCAGCGGAAAAGGCCGCAACAGGAGGAGGTTCTGTGACATGAATATAATTTCTTTTAACAAGGCTGTCAATACCACCCGGCCCCATAACAGTTAATGAAACTGTAAAATTACCGGATTTGCTGTAAGTGTATTCAGGATCTTTTTCAAAGGCCCCGTCTCCGTTACCAAACTTCCACCTCCAGCTTGAGACATTTCCCAATGACTGATCTGTAAATTTAACTGTTAAAGGAGCCTTGCCTTTTAAAGGCTCTGCGCTGAAATCTGCAGTAGGATTCTTTGACAAAACAGTTATATAATTCTCTTTTGTTTCCGAATTGCTCTCTCCTGCTCTCCATGCAGTAAGTCTTACAGTGTAATACCCGATCTTATCATAAACATGGACAGGATCCTGGCCTGTAATTTTTGTACCGTCTCCAAAGTCCCACGTACATGAATCAGCCACTCCTGTGGTTTTATTTGTAAATTGAACAGATAATGGTGCAGGTCCGTTTCTGGGAGTACCTTCAAAATCCGGTACAGGCAGAGGAGGAGTTACAACAACAGCAGAATCTATAGTTTTTGTACTGCTTCCCCCTGCATTTGCAACAGTTAAACTAACACTGAATACTCCTGTGGAATCATATGTATGTTCAGGACTCTTTACCGTTGAGGAATCTCCATCTCCGAAATACCATAAATATGAGGCGACAACACCACTGCTTTTATCTGTAAAATTCACAGTTAAGGGTTTTTCTCCTTTTTGAGGATAATACGAGAAATCTGCCACAGGAGGAGAATCTGCCACATGTATGTATGCTTCTCTGGATTTTGTGTTTGATCCTCCCTGCCCTGTTACAGTTAATGCAACAGAGTACTGGCCGCTTAAATTATAAGTATGCACAGGATTTTGTTCTGTGCTGGATGCGCCGTCTCCGAAAACCCAGTAAAATGTTTCAATATCGCCTGTACTCTTATCTTTAAAATTCACAGTTAAAGGTTTCAAACCGCTTACAGGTTCAGCAGAAAAATCTGCTACAGGAGGCGGGTATAACACAGTAATATAAGAAGGTTCTTCAGTACTGCTAGATCCGCTTGCGCTTGTAACTTTAAGGCTTACCGAATATGTACCGGGATTCTGATAAACATGCTGAGGATTCTGTTCCGTGCTTGTTGATCCGTCTCCAAAATCCCAAAGCCACTGGGTTACTGTGCCTCCGGAAACATCCGTAAACTGAACAGTTAACGGGGCATATCCTGTACGGGGTTCTGCAGTAAAACCCGCTTCCGGTGGATTTATTCTCAGATTAAACCACTGAGAAGCATGGCCGCCTCTTCCGTCATCAACTTTTATACCAATTAAGGAGACCGGCTCCGACTGTTCTGAAACATTCCATTCAATCTCACCGGTATATTTATTTATTTTCATACTGTCAGGAGCCAAAGTAAATGAATATGTCAGATTGTCGCCATCTGCATCATTTGAGCCGCATACATATGACCATTTTTTACCGATTATTGCGATTGTATCAGGAGTTGTTGTAATTATCGGATCATTATTACTCCAGTTAAATTGAGATGCCTCCGGATTCGTCAGACCTGTAACATCTACAGAGCCTTTCACATCTCCCCACGTAGAAGATAAAACCCATATTGTATTACCGTCATTTGCTACTTGCGTTATTCCCATAGTCCACAATTCAGCAGGCGAAGTTGTTCTTTTATCACTCCACTTTCCATCTTTGTTAATCAGAAAATATGGACCGATCCTTCTGCTGTTATAATATAAAATCGTACTATCAGAATATACTTCCACTCTCGGATAAGGGCTGCCTGTATCCTGATAAAAAAGCTGGTCGTCTTTTCCATATTTAACATCCCATACAATACCAGGTTCTTTTGCCCTGGCACAAAACAGCTGGCATTTATATGGTGATGGTGAATCAACTCCTGGCGTTCTGTGAGGCCAGGCCATATAAATATTACCGTCAATACCAACAGTCATATGAGGCCCGTGTTCGAGACGCCTTTCAACATGAGTAATTTCAGGAAGAGGGTTTGTAGTATCAACATGAATTTCACCCATGAATGTCCAGCCAGTGAAATATGGAACTATATATGCAAACACTGCGTTATATTTAAGATCTTTCCCATCCCAAAATCTGTAAAGCAAGTACACCATTCCATTACTTCCGATCTTAAGAGTCGGCAACATACCAGGCCCTAAATTTTCTAATGGCTGCCAAACCCCGTCAATTCTGCTTATAAAAAACAGCTCATGAGATTCGCCGTCTTCAAAAGCAATAAAGATATTATTATCAAGAGTTACAATTTCAGGATAAATTGATATGTGTCCTTTTGGAGCAACCAATTCTGGAGTACTCCAATTACCGGGAAAACCGGACATATAATATACATCTCCGTGTTCTTCTGAAAAAACCATATGAGTAACATCATTTTTGTCAACAAAAATATCAATACATTTTCTGGCTCTTGGCAGATTTGATGCATTATACTCTATTGCAATAACATCCAGCCCGTTA
>QNDG01000240.1 GCA_003645915.1 Candidatus Zhuqueibacterota bacterium
GTAAAGGAACAGTTTGCTGCTCTTGTTTCTCAAAACAGGAATATTGATAATGTTTTGCATATACCGCAGGGCAGTAAAGAATTTCTCCGGTTTTTAAAATACATAAGAAATAATAAATATGATATTGTTTTTGATCTGCAGAGGAACAGCAGAAGCAGTATGATTTTATTATGGTCCGGTGCAAAGGAAAAAATTAAATATAAAACAAGAAGATTTGAAAGATTTGTTCTTGTAAAATTTAAAAAAAATATATACAGGGAAAATTTAAGTGTCCCTTTGAGGTTTATTGAAGCATTAAAAATAAATGGAATTGAGGATGACGGCCTGGGGCTGGAATTATCAGTTTCTGATAAGGCTGTTAAAAGTATTTACAATATTTACAAAGAAAATAACATATATTTCCCTTTTAATGTGATTCTTCTGGCTCCCGGAGCAGGAAGAGCCACAAAAATGTGGCCTGTTGAAAATTACATTGAAACAGCAGATTATTTTATAAAGGAAGGTTACAATATTGTAACAATTGGCGGGGGAAAGGATATAAGAGTATGTGAAAAAATTAAAGACAAACTTGGGGAAAATGTTCTGAACCTGTGCGGAAAAACAGATCTGGAACAAACTGTTGCAATTATTTCATTAAGCAGGCTTCTAATAAGTAACGATACAGGCGTAATGCATCTTGCAACAGGTTTAAATACGCCGGTTGTCGCGATTTTCGGGCCCACAACAGAAGAACTTGGGTTCTTCCCCTTCAGATCTTTTTCAAAAGTTGTGCAGGTTCCTTTAAATTGCAGACCCTGCTCGTTTCATGGTACTGACAAATGTCCCGAAGGGCATTTTAACTGTATGAAGATGATATCGGCTGATATGGTTATTGAGGCTGCAGAATCTTTGATTATAGGCGATTAAAATGATTAATATCTGGTTCTGGATCTACAATATTTTTATTATCCCGTTAATGAAAAGCGGATCCCTTGTTGTTAGTTTGTGGAACAACAAAGTTTACACGGGATTAAAGGGGAGGAAAGGACTTTTTAAACAATTAGAGTCCGAACTTAAGCAGTTTACTCAAAACCACCCGAGATTTTGGATACATAACAGCTCCATGGGTGAGTTTGAGCAGGCAAAACCAATCATTAAACAACTTAAGAAAGAATTTCCGGACAGTTTTATTATAGTTACATTTTTTTCTCCTTCAGGTTATGAGCATTCACACAACTACAAAGAAGCTGATAAATTATCATACATACCTTTTGATTCGTATTTTGGTGCCAGAAAATTTGTTAAAATTGTAAAACCAGATCTTGCAATTATGATAAAATACGATCTCTGGCCAAATCATCTGTGGTACCTGTTTAAGAAAAAAATTCCTGTACTTCTTGTTAATGCATCTGTTCGTCCCTCAGTACTAAAGGGAAAGGGGCTCTTAAGAAAATTTTTTATTTCAATTTACAATAGATTTGATGCAATTCTTACAATTTCCAGTGATGCAAAAGATTTTTTAAGCGAAGTTCTGAAAAAAACTGAACGAATAATTATTACAGGGGATACAAGATACGATCAGGTTTTGAATATTGCCGAATCAGCGGAAAAGGTTACAAAAAACCTGAGAAAATTTATTGAAGGAACCAAGTGTCTCGTTGCAGGTTCAACATGGCCTTCCGATGAAAAACACCTGATTCCGGCTTTAAAAAAGGTGTTTTCAGATGATATTGATTTTTGCGTAATACTTGTTCCACATGAACCTACAAAAGAGCACATTGCAAAGCTGCAAAATCAATTAACTGAGAATAATCTTCGGTATAAGAGAATATCTCAATTGGATGGCACTTCAAATGCTGATTTTGATGTGTTGATAGTTGATATAGTGGGTATTCTTGCAAGCCTTTACGCTCTCGCGGATTTAACTTATGTAGGGGGAAGTTTTTATCAGGGAATACACAGCGTACTTGAACCCGCGGCATTTGGGAAACCTGTAATTTTCGGTCCTAAATATACCAATTCCGTTGAAGCTGTAGAATTGTTGAAAAACGGCGGTGGAGTAAAAGTTACAAACTCCATGGAAATTTATAACACTTTGAAGTCATTTCTTACTTCTGATAATACTATGGAAAAATTTGGTCAAAGGGCGGGAGTTTTCGTAAAGGAAAACCAGGGTGCCACATCGCGAATAATAGAAATCATTAAAAAATATCTGTAAAATATGCTGGAATTAAAAAATATTTCCTTTTCCTACAATAAGCAGAATCAGGAATATGAATTTTCATTAAAAAATGTATCTTTTTGCCTGAACAGAGGAGAAAAGATTGCATTAATGGGTGCAAACGGTTCAGGCAAATCAACGTTGATAAGGTGCATTAACGGTCTTTTAAAGCCTGACAAAGGACAGGTAATTGTAGATGGTGTTGAACTTGTTTTTCCGGATACTGTTTTAGAAATAAGAAAAAAAGTCGGTATGGTTTTTCAGAATCCTGATAATCAGATAGTGACCACTTCTGTTGAGCGGGAAATAGCATTTGGACTTGAAAATATAGGAACCGGGAAAAGAGAGATGGACTTTAAAGTCCAAAAAGCTATGGAACAGTTTCATCTGGGAAAATACAGAACAAGACCGCCTCATCTCTTATCAGGAGGTGAGAGGCAGAGACTGGCACTTGCATCAGTTCTGGTTATGGAACCTGATTATTTGATTCTTGATGAACCGACCTCCCTTCTTGATCCTGCAGGCAGAGAGGAAATTTTGAGTACAATCACAGCGCAGGCAGAAAATGAAAAAAAAGGCGTGATCCTCGTTACCCAGTTCCCAGAAGAAGCTCTGGAATTTGACAGAGTTGTAATTCTGGACAGCGGTGAAATTGTAATGCAGGGGACGCCTGATCAGGTGTTTTCAGAAACCGATAAAATAAAATCTGTGGGGCTTGATGTACCTGTTAAAACAGAACTGGGAAAATATCTAAAAGAGTTGATAAGTGGATATTAGTGTCGTAAAATTAAACTTTTCATACAGATCCTTTGTGGTTTCATCTCAGCAGGCGCTTAAAGATATCACTCTTCAGATTCCGTCTGAAATGATTACAGCTATTGTAGGTTCTGCCGGTTCAGGAAAGACTACTTTGATTCAACATTTTAACGGTCTTTTAGCTCCTGATTCAGGAAATGTTGTTGTAAACGGAAAAGATATTTTTGCAGATAAAGATTACCTCGCGTACATACGTAAGCACATAGGCATTGTTTTTCAGTTTCCGGAATATCAGTTTTTTGAAGAGAATGTTTTTGACGAAGTGGCATTTGGACCGAAGAATCTGGGAAGGTCGCAGAATGAGATCAGAAACAGTGTGGAAAAATCCTTGAAAATGGTAGGACTTGATTCTGAAAAGTACCTCAGGAGATCACCTTTTACATTAAGCGGAGGTGAAAAGAGACGTGTTGCAATTGCCAGTATTCTTTCAATGGAACCTGATGTATTGATTATGGATGAACCTACTGTAGGTCTTGATCCTGCTTCAGCAAAGATTGTTGAGAATATTATGGTTGAATATTACAATTCAGGAAGAACTGTGATTTTTGTTTCTCACAACATGGATCTTGTAAGCAGAATATCACATAAAATTATAGTGCTCAATTCAGGTAAAAAAGTTTTTGAGGGTAAAAGGGAGGAGCTGCTTGTTAATGAAATATTGCTCAGGGACGCAGGTCTTTGTTTACCTGAAGTTTACAAATTTATGAAAAATTTACAGGCTGACGGATTTAACCTTAATCCCATGGTCTTTACTGTTAAAGATGCAAAAAGAGAGATGAACGATTGTATTAAAAGGATTGATTCTGTTTGAGCAGAGGATGTACTGTTCTGTAAATAAGAATGATAGACTGTGTTGGAAAATTCACAGACAACAACAATAAAAGGAGGTTTGAATGAAGAACGTACTTTTTGTTTTAGTAATTTTCCTGCTGCAATTTATGGCATTTGGTATTGCAGCAGCCGCAGGATCAGATGAGACTCATCCTTTCACAGTCCATGATATGCTGGCAATGCAGAGAGTGTCTGATATTAAGGTTTCCCCTGACGGAGAGAAAATAGTCTTTGTACTGAGAACCACTGATCTTGAGGCAAACAGAGGGAGAACGGATTTATGGCTGGTAGGTGTTGACGGCAAGGGTTTAACCAGGCTTACTACAAACCCTGATTCCGATTACAATCCAAGATGGTCGCCGTGCGGAAAATCCGTATTTTTTATATCCACCAGATCCGGTTCGGCTCA
>QNDG01000241.1 GCA_003645915.1 Candidatus Zhuqueibacterota bacterium
CACAAAAGAACTGCCCCTGCCAAAGGTGCTTGATTTAAGGGTTCAGTTCTGGATTAATATTTTTACAAAGTATTCTGTTGACGAGTGGGTTATCCACGATTCCGATAATCCTGAAATAGTGTATTCAGTGATAAATTTTAAAGGAACCGGGCTTTCAAGAAAAGCAAGACTTTTAAGAGTAAAGAACGAGAAACAGCGGATAGCAAAAATATTAAAAAGGATCGGAACAGGTAAATTAAAACCCCGCAGTATGTCAGAAGAAGAAAAGAGAATTTATCTTCTTCTCGGTGCGGATAAAAGTCTCCGGAGAGCAAGATCAGCTTCTGCAAGGGTAAGAGTCCAGCAGGGCATGAGGGAAACTTTTATGCACGGAATTATCCGGTCTGGTTTTTATGTTGATCATTTTAAAAAAATATTCCGGGATTACGATGTTCCCGAAGATCTGGTTTATCTTCCGCATGTGGAATCTTCCTTTAATCCTTATGCAATATCCCGGTCAGGAGCAAAGGGAATGTGGCAGTTTACATATTCCACAGGTAAAAGGTTCCTTAAAATCAACAGAAGCATTGATGAAAGATTTGATCCGTTTTTAAGTGCCGAAGCAGCAGCAAGATATCTGTCGGAATGCTATGATGAACTGGAATCATGGCCTCTTGCAATTACAGCATATAATCACGGGATTGCAGGTGTCAGAAGAGCTGCAGTTGCCGCAAGGTCGGAGGATATCGGCAGAATAGTTACAAAGTACAGATCAAGAAGATTCGGTTTTACATCGCGTAATTTTTATACGGAATTTATAGCTGCCTGTCATGTAGCAAAAAACAGCAACAGATATTTTCCCGGAATCCGTATTGAAAAACCTGCTGTATTCCGTGTGTTTACATTAACAAAATCCGTTGATTTTAATAAATTAACCGGATTTTTTAATATGGAACCGGATGAGTTAAAAAGGTACAATCCTGCGTTCTTGAAAAACATTTATAACGGCAGTGCAGATGTGCCTGCAGGATACAAGTTAAGGCTCCCTGTTTCCTGCGGTATAGGTGAAAAGGTCTTTGTCAGTGCACCGGATACAACACAAAAAGACGGGAACACATTTGGTATTGAAAAATTTGCTTCTTTGCTCGCTGAAACGGTATTCAGGTTTGTTTCGGAAAACCTGCAGAAACAGGCTCAGCCGGAGGAAAAAGCAAAGGCGCTGGATCTGGCATATAAGAACAGCCATAAGGATTCTGCCATGTCAGGTTTGTATGTGGCGGAAAGTACAATAGATTCTGCAAAAACAGCTTTGTACGTGAAATTTTTAAGTGATACTGCATTACAGTTAAACAGACAACTTAAAGAAGGACTGGAGATTCATAACGGTTATCTGACAGTTTATCCGGAGGAAACTCTCGGGCACTATGCAGAATGGTTAAATGTACCCACGTGGAAGCTGAGGCTTAAAAATAATCTCAGATATGGTCAGACAATAAAAACAGGTCAGAAAATAAAGATGGATTTCAGCAGAGTCAGCAGATCGGAATTTGAAAGACGAAGGCTGGGTTATCACACAAATCTGTTAAAAAATTTCTTATGTTCATACACTATCAGGGATTCGGTTTTGTACAGAATAAAAAGAGGTGATACTCTGTGGAGTATAGTTAACAATAAATTCGGGATTTCAGCGTGGCTTGTGTTTGCTTTTAATCCTGATAAAAACCTGACAAAAATAAAACCAGGTGATATTCTTAAAATACCGGTTCTTCAAAAAAAGCTGTCGGATTCAATATAAAGAATTACCTGTGTCAGAATAACAGGCGGAGATTTGCCAATGGATAAAATGGAAGAACCTAAAAAACTTTTCTTAATTGACGGTACGGCTCTTGCATACCGTTCTTACTTTGCATTTATAAAAAATCCTCTGATAAATTCAAAAGGTATAAACACCGGTGGAGTTTATGGGTTTACCGGAGCTATTCTGAGAATTATCAAAGAAGAAAAGCCGGAATATCTCGGATGTGTTTTTGATATGGCAGCGCCAACTTTCAGGCACAAACTTTATCCCAAGTACAAAGCCACAAGAGAGAAGATGCCGGATGATATGGTAGAGCAGCTTCCGTTAATCAGAAGTGTTGTTGAAGCTTTTGATATTCCGATTCTTGAGATAGAAGGTTTTGAAGCGGATGATATTATGGGAACTCTTGCGAGAAAAGCTGAACAAGAGGGAATGACAGTATATCTTGTAACAGGGGACAAGGATCTTATGCAGCTTGTTTCTCCCAATGTTTTTCTCTATTCCCTTAAAAGCAGAACTCCTGGCAACGGCGTTGAGATTTACGATGAGAAAAAAGTAAAGGAAAAACTGGGCGTAGAACCGTCAAAAGTTGTGGATCTGCTTGGTCTTATGGGAGATACATCGGATAATGTGCCCGGTATTCCCGGTGTGGGGCCCAAAACAGCAGTTGATTTGATTGAACGGTATGGCTCGCTTTTCAGTGCTCTGGAAAATATTGAAGATTACCCGAAAAAGAGCATTAAAGAAAAAGTACTTCAAAACAAAGATTCGGCAGTGCTTTCCAGAGAGCTTGTTACAATAAAGACAGATGTGCCTGTTGAGTTTGAACCGGAAAGACTTAAATACCATATTTCCGATACACAAAAAATAAAAGATCTGTTTCGTACTCTGGAGTTCAGAAAATTTTTATATGATCTGGAAAACATAAGTAACGGTTTTGTTCCTGCAGTACAGGAAAACAGGGAATATAAATACAAATATCTGACATCTCTGAATGAGATACTGGAGTTAAAGGAAAAACTTATAAAAGCAGGCGAGTTTGCTCTTGATCTTGAAACAACATCAATTAACCCTATTGAAGCTGATATTGTAGGCATGTCATTTTCATGGGAACCGAACAGAGCTGTTTATATTCCTTTGATGGTGCCGGAAAAATACAGGAATCTTCCTGTTTTTACGGAGACTTCAGGTAATCCCTTAGATAAAATAAGAGAAATATTTAATCCTGTTTTTACGAATCCTGATCTTAAAAAGTGCGGACAAAATATCAAATATGACTGGCGGGTTCTGCGCAGAAACGGAATGGATCTTTACGGAGTGGATTTTGATACAATGGTTGCAGCATATCTGATAAATCCCACATCCCGCGAATTTAATATAGATGCCCTTGCAAGAGAGTATCTTGGTATAAAAAAAACAGAAACCAAAGCTCTTATTGGCAAGGGTAAAAATCAGATTACTATGGACGCTGTTGATCTTGAGGTTATTTCCGATTATGGCTGTGAAGATGCGGATGTTGCTTATCAATTAAAAGAAAAATTAAAGAAGGAGATTTCCAAAAGCGGAATGGAATCTCTTTTTAAAGATGTGGAGATGAAACTTGTCCGTGTCCTGGTTGAAATGGAAGAAACCGGTGTAGCAATTGATGAGAAATTCCTGAAAAAGATGTCCGATGAAATGGCGCGTAAACTGGAAAAAATAAAGCAGGATGTTTTTGAAATTGCAGGAGAGGAATTTAATATAAATTCTACACAACAGCTTAGTACAATTCTTTTTGAGAAACTGAAGGTCCATGAGCAGCTCGGTATAAAGAGAATTAAAAAAACAAAGACCGGATATTCCACTGATGTAAGTGTGCTTGAATCGCTCTCCGCTCATCCAATTGCAAAAAAAATGCTGGAGTACAGGCAGCTGTCAAAATTAAAATCAACATACATTGATGCAATTCCTGATCTTATAAATAAAAAAACAGGAAGAGTTCACGCCTCTTTTAACCAGACTGCCACAGCAACCGGAAGAATATCTTCAAGCAATCCCAATCTGCAGAATATTCCTGTAAGAACTGATATCGGAAGAGAGATAAGAAAGGCATTTATCCCGCAGAAAGAAAACTGGTTAATATTGTCTGCTGATTACAGTCAGATTGAACTGAGGATTATGGCTCATCTCTCCGGAGATGATACACTTAAGAAAGCTTTTATTAACAATGAAGATATTCATTCCCGTACTGCTGCAGATATTTTTGCTGTGGAAATTTGTCAGGTAAGCCCTGATATGAGGAGAAAGGCAAAAGAGATAAATTTCGGAATAATGTATGGTATGGGACCTTATGGGTTATCAAGAAGACTTGAAATACCGGTTAAAGAAGCGGAACATTTTATTAATGCCTATTTTGTCAGATATCCCAAGGTAAATGATTTTATTGTAAGGACTATTGCCAGGGGGTACAGCCAGGGTTTTGTAACAACTCTTTTAA
>QNDG01000242.1 GCA_003645915.1 Candidatus Zhuqueibacterota bacterium
AGCTTAAAGGTGTTAAAGGAGAAAGACAAATTATTATACTTGCCGGAACCGAGCGCGTATGGATTAACGGAGAGCTTATACAGAGAGGAGAAGATAGAGATTATACAATTGAGTACAGCAGCGGTCAGATAACTTTTACAAGAAACAGGCTTATTACAGGTGATTCACGCATAACAGTGGATTTTGAGTATTCTGCCCAGAACTTTCAAAAAGAAGTTTTCGGAGTAAAAGGACATTCAGCTTTTTTTGACAACAGGGTACAGATAAGTGCATCTATAGTCAGAGAAAAAGACGATATTGACAATCCTTTTAATTTAACAATTACGGATGAGTACAGAGAAATCCTTTCCAAAGCGGGAGATAATCCTGACTCTGCCCTTGCAAGCGGAGCAAGGTTTGCAGGAACCAATAAAGGGGCTTACAGAAAAGAGAATATTAACGGAAAAGATGTATATAAATATGTAGGCCCGAATAATGGTGATTATCTTGTTCAATTTTCTTATGTCGGGACAGGGAAGGGTGATTATAGTTTTAAGGGATATGGAATTTACATATATGAAGGAGAGGGTAAAGGCTCATATCTGCCTATAATTTTTCTACCTTTGGCAACGTCAACCAGTATGGCAGATGTCTCTTTAAAAGCGAATTTTATGCAGGATTTTTCTGCCGGAGGAGAATTTGCTTTAAGCTTGACTGATAAAAATCTTTTTTCTCCTCTGAATGACAATGATAATTCCGGTTCAGCTTATAACACTTATTTTAAAATAAAAAATAAAAATATTAAAATTTCAGGAGCAGGACTTGG
Source organism: Candidatus Zhuqueibacterota bacterium (assembly GCA_003645915.1). GTDB lineage: Bacteria > Zhuqueibacterota > QNDG01 > QNDG01 > QNDG01 > QNDG01. Next base: position 806 of record QNDG01000242.1, read on the forward strand.
TAAAATAAGTATTTCCGGTAATGTAAGAAAGGTCGGCACACGATTTAATCCAATGGGAAGAATGAATGAGATTGAACACGGGAGAGTGTGGGGCACATCCGAAGGAACTGCTTCCGGAGAGGATATAAGAAGGTTAAAGATCTCTTATTCTCCTTTTAAATATCTGATATTAAAAGGTGAGAAAGGGCTTCTGAAAAGGAGTATTGTTTTCAGGTCGGACAGAAATTTCTTTTCTGTTAATTTTATTATGAAAAAAGCTCCGAAAATTAATTTCCAGAGAGAAGACATAAATACAAAGACCGACAGTTCAAAAGGTGGAGTATGGATTAGAGACTCAGGAAAAATTGAATGGACGTATTGGGGACTTTCTCCTGCAATAATATATAACGCCGAGCATAAAAGAGATGATTTGTCAGATACTACTGCTACTGGATTTAAATTTAATGAAATTACAGCAAAATTAGGGCTCAAAAGAAAAATTATTTCTTTAAATCTAAGCAGAACGTTGAGAAATAATAGTGAATATTCGGGAAAGATTCTTGAGAAAAATTCGGTTGCGGAAACAAAAACAATTCATGTTAATTTTATCCCGGCAAAAACATTTATATGGTCTCTTATGTTTACTCACAGGAATAAAGATTATTTTGATGAGGAAATAAATGATCAAAAGTCAGATCTTGCTGATTTGAAGATAAAGTTTACACCAAAAAGAGGTTATTTACGATCTTCGCTGAACTATAAGTTTACATCCACAAGTGTTTCTCAGATGGTCAGAGATACGATAAAAGTGGGAGAAGGCTTGGGCAGTTACAGATTTGATGAGGTAACCGGAGAATATGTTCCTGATCCTGACGGTGATGTTATTTTCAGGCTTATTCAGACAGGTGATTTTATGCCTGTTAATCAGGTCCGGATTGGCGGAGATATGTTTTGGAGACTGAATCGTATCTTCAGGAAAAACAAGAAGCATCTGAAGGCTTTAACAAATATTACTGTACGTTCAAAGATACGTATAGAAAGAAGCGACAGGGTGAGGGATTTTTATAAAGTCAACAGACTCGCCCTGTTTCCTGATTGGAGCCCTGATACTTTAACGGTTTCTGCTTCTCTGTTTCAGCAGCATGATATTGAATACAGACTGCCCGGGAAATATGCGTCGTTAAGATTCAGAATTAAAAATAACAGTGTTGAAAATAATCAATTGTATGCAAGACATTTTGTTAATCATAAAAAAGAAAAGAGTATAAGGGTTAAGGGGGGCTTTCTGAAAAAAGGCGGCTATTTTCTTGAATATCAAAACAAGCAGGATACAAAGAATTTTACAACAGGCTCATCTGTTGATCGGGATATTATTTCATCTTTTATAACAGGTGAAATCTCCTACAGACCAAAACAGAAAATTGAATTTGCTTTAAAATTAAAATCCGGTATTGCAGAGGACAGAACCCCTGTTCCGGTAACAAGGGCTGTTTTATTTTTTATGATCCCGAGAGTTTCTTATTCTATAAAAGAGAGAGGCCGCCTGCGTGCGGAATTCGAAGCCGGCAAAATATCTGCTGATCCTGAGAACAGGGGGCTACCTTTTGAAATGTTCAGTGGTGATCAACCCGGATTAACAATGAGATGGAGGATTCTTTTTACTTATAAACTTTCGAACCACCTTCAGTCAACTTTTAACTACAGGGGAAGAAAAGAACCCTGGAGAGAAAAAACATATCAAACCGGCAGCATGGAAATAAGGGCGTTTTTTTAATATGGCAATTAAATATTATAAAATGATATTTGCCTGTATGATTTTAAATACAGCAGTCTTTGCAATTCAGAACCAAAGAAGCATCTTACATATTTACGGAACAGAAGAAATATCAAAAAAAACAATTGAAAAAATGTTAGGACAAAACGAAATTATTTTGCCTGATTCTATAGATGTAATAAATAAAAGAATAAGAAGCCTGTATTTTAACAACGGCTTTTTTCAATTTAATATTGATTCTGCCCTGGTCCGGGATGGTAATATTTTTATTTTTATTAATGAGGGTAAAAGAGCAAAATTTGGCAGGATTGATTTGGTTTACCCTGAAATAAAGCGTATGGAAGAAATTGAAAATAAATTTCCGGCTCTAAGCGGGAGGTATTTCTCTTCAAATGTCCTTAAGGAATTTATAATGTCTTTGCTATCAGAAACGGAGCAGCACGGATATCCCACTGCTAATGTAGAGATAACATCTCTTAATGTCAGACAGAACAAAGGAGATTTGTTTGTTGATTGTGTTCTTACACTAATTCCCGGTTCAGTTATAAAATTTGCATCACAGAAAGTGAAAGGTAATAACATTACAAAAGAAAAGGTTATACTAAGAGAAACAAAAATAAAAAGAGGAGATGTATTTGACCAGGAAAAAGTCAAAAAAGCAGCAGAAAGTTTAAAAAGACTTGGGTTTTTTGAATTTGTAAAAGAACCCTTGATTATTATTTCCGGTGACAGTGCTGAAATTTTATGGTATGTTAAAGAGGGTAAAACGAGCACAATTGATGGTGTAATGGGATATAATCCGCCTCAGAATTACCGGGAAAACGGTTATGTGACAGGCCGTCTTCAATTTACTTTTAATAATTTTCTCGGTACAGGGAGATTTATTAATTTATTTTGGGAAAAAAAAGACAGGCTGACACAGGTAATGGATTTCCGTTTTGAAGAACCATGGATTTTGGGCGTACCATTTAGCTCCGGCTTTTCATTTAAACAGGAGATCAGAGATTCCACATATGTTGAAAGAAGATTTCAATTGAATGCAAAATATTCTCCTTTCAGTACCTTGTCATTTTCAGTATTGAGCGGTACAAAAGATGTGTTCCCTGATTCTGCAGGAGTTATATATAATAATATACCGAGAACCAGCTCTGTTTATATTGATGGCGGGTTTAAGTACAACACACTTAACAATGCCTATAATCCGAAATCAGGAGTTATGTACAGGATTAATTTTTCCGCAGGTAAAAGAAAAATACTCGGCCCTGATTTTCTGGCTGATACTTCTTTAATAGGAAATTATTCTGTTTATAAAAAGATAAGTGCGGATATAGAAACGGTTTTTAATTTACATAAGAAACATGTTCTGTTTTTCGGCTTTCATCACAAAAGTATTGATTACGGAGACAATTTTATACCAATAAGCGATCAGATAAGATTCGGAGGCTCAACAACTTTGCGTGGGTACGATGAGGACGCATTTTTATGTAATTCCGTAGCATGGTTAAATGCCGAGTACAGATTTATTACAGGTTTAAAATCAAGGCTGTTTCTGTTTACTGATGCCGGGATGTATCAGCGAAAGGAGAAAGATGGCAGTGAAGTAAGAAACTTTGTTATGGGGTATGGTGCGGGAATACGTGTTGAAACTCCTCTTGGTGTAATAGGAGTAGATTATGGGCTGGCAA
>QNDG01000243.1 GCA_003645915.1 Candidatus Zhuqueibacterota bacterium
AGAGGATTTTCAGCAATATTTTTAGTCTGCTATCTGTATATTGAAAACAAATAACGTAAAAAATCAATTTGAATAAAATAAATTATTTTTTAACTTGACTTTAGGCTGCAGATAGTTTATATTCCCTGCCGTTTTGCTTTATCTTGTTTTTTGATAAAGCATTGGGCACAGTTAACAGCAGAAAAGCGTTAAGGTAAACTCTGCAGAGAAAACGATTGGTTAAGTAAGGATGTACAGGTAAAAAGATGACAACAGATTTAACAAAAATGCGCAATATCGGAATAAGCGCGCACATTGATTCCGGAAAAACAACTTTAACAGAAAGAATTCTTTTTTATACCAGAAAAATCCATGCAATACATGAAGTCCGGGGAAAAGACGGCGCAGGTGCCACAATGGATTCCATGGAACTGGAAAAGGAAAGAGGCATAACAATAGCCTCCGCATCAACAAATGTTACATGGAAAAAACATTCAATTAACATTATTGACACACCTGGCCATGTTGACTTTACAGTTGAAGTTGAAAGAGCATTAAGAGTTCTTGACGGGGCAATTCTTGTACTATGCGGAACAGGCGGAGTGCAGTCTCAGTCTATTACTGTGGACAGACAGATGGAACGTTACAAAGTTCCGAGAATTGCTTTTATAAACAAATTAGACAGAATGGGAGCGGATCCTGAGAAAGTTACAGAGCAATTAAGAGACAAACTGGGACACAACGCAGTTATGATGCAGATTCCCATTGGACTTGAAGCGGATTTTGAAGGTGTAGTTGATCTTGTAACAATGAAGGCTCTCTATTTTGACGGTGACAACGGGGAGACAATCAGAGAAGAAGAAATACCGGAAAATCTGAAAAAATATGCCCTTGAAAAAAGAGATTTGATGCTTGATAATGTATCTATGCTTAATGATGAACTTGCCGAAGCATATCTTGAGGACAAAGTAACAGATGACCTTATTTATAAATCCGTAAGAGAAGCTACAATAAACCGCCAGATGACACCTGTTTTTATGGGAGCAGCTTTTAAAAACAAAGGAGTCCAGCCTGTTCTTGATGCAGTAATAAAGTATCTGCCTGATCCGTCTGAAGTGGAAAACAAGGCCTTAGACAGAGATAAAGACGAAGCTGAAGTTATCCTGGAACCGGATACTTCCAAACCTCTTGTAATGCTTGCATTCAAACTGGAGGATACAAGATTCGGTCAGCTTACATATGTAAGAATCTATCAGGGTAAAATTAAAAAAGGCGACGAAATTACAAATACAAGAACATCTGACAGAGTAAGAGTAGGACGTCTTATCAGAATGCACGCCAGTGAAATGGAAGACATTACTGAAGCAGGAGCAGGCGACATTGTTGCACTTTTCGGAATTGACTGCGCAACAGGAGATACATTTACACAATCGGGCCTGAACTATGTTATGACTTCCATGCACGTTCCGGAGCCAGTGATTTCTCTTTCATTAAAACCAAAGGATAATAAAGCAGCGGAAAATATGGCAAAGGCTCTCAACAGATTTGTAAAGGAAGATCCCACGTTCCGTACTTTTGTTGATCCGGAAACAAACGAATCAATTATCAGGGGTATGGGAGAGCTTCATCTTGATGTTTATATAGAACGCATGAGAAGAGAATACGGAGTTGAAATTGAGACTGGTGAGCCTCAGGTTGCATACAGAGAATCTATTTCAGTGCCTGCAGAATTTGATTACACTCATAAAAAACAGACCGGCGGAGCAGGACAGTACGGACGGGTTGTAGGAAGGATTGAGCCCTTACGTGACAGAGATTTTGATTTTGAAAACAATGTTAAAGGGGGCAATATTCCGTCGGAATACATTTCCTCGTGTGAAAAAGGCTTTAAAGCCTGTCTTGATAAAGGCGATCTGATTGGATTTCCTGTTGTTGGTGTTAAAGTTATTTTAAATGACGGGAACTCTCATGCAGTTGATTCGTCAGATACTGCATTTATGCACGCTGCAATAGGAGCTTTCAGGCAGGCATATTTTAAGGCAAAACCTGTAATTCTTGAGCCAATTATGAGAGTAGCGGTTGAAACTCCTTCGGAATTTCAGGGTACTGTTCTCGGGACCATTAACCAGAGAAGAGGCACAATAATCAGTCTTGGGGAAGAGAAAAACTTCTCTGTAATTGAAGCGGAAGTTCCTCTGAAAGAAATGTTCGGATATTCAACAGTACTGCGCTCTGCAACTCAGGGAAAAGCCGAATTTACAATGGAATTTTCAAAATATGCCAAGGTTCCGGAATCAATTGCCGAAGAGCTTAAAAAAGAGTACAGCGGAAAAGACAAAAGAAATTAGTTAATTGTTTTGATTTTTTTGAAAAAAATATTATATAAATAAAGATGCAAAATTTCACATGAGGTTTATATGCTTAGAGAAGAACTAATAAAATTAAGTCCTATAAGAGTACTGGAAAAATCCATCAACGGAGGGCTTGGCAAAGGCAATCTCGGGGTTTTTACAGCAAGAAAAGGCGTAGGTAAAACAGCTACTCTTGTGCATGTTGCAGTAGATAAACTGCTTAGAAACAATAAAGTTATTCATTTGAGCTTTTCAGATAACCCCCGCCATATAGAAATATGGTACGACCACGTGTTTAACGAAATAGCAAAAGCTTACAATCTTGAAAATATTCTGGATAATCAGGAACAAATAATTAAAAACAGATTGATTATAAATCTGAATAAAAAATCCACTGATCCACAGGAGATTGAATCTGTAATTAAAAAATGTATGGATGGTGCAAAATTTTATCCGGCAATGTTTATAGTTGACGGTTTCTCTTTTTATGACAGAGAAAGAGATGACTTCCTGTTCTGGAAAAAATTCGCAGAACAGCATAATGCTGAGATATGGTTCTCTGCAACTCTTCACAGACACAGTCTTGAATTTGACGACCAAGGGATACCATCGCCCGCAAGTAATTTTAAAGATCTCTTTTCTGTCATTATTATGCTTGAGCCTAAAGAAAACCACATAAGCTTAAAGCTTCTGAAAGATCACGACAATCCTCAGGTTGACCAGTTAAAACTTAAGCTGAATCCCAAAACAATGTTAATCGCGAACCATAGAGTCTGATTTTACAGGGAACTCATTTTTTTTGAGATCCCTGTAAAAATAACTTGACAAAGTACTACTTTCTAAGTATATTTACTATGGTTATAGTAGAGTTACTACTAAGAAAGGAGCTATCTTGGCAAAATCAAAAAAATTGACTCACGCAGAATGGGAAATTATGGAAGCAGTTTATAAAGCCGGTAAGTCACCTTCTGTTCGCCAGGTATGGGAAAAAGCATATCCAAATAAAGAAAAAGCATACACAACTGTTCAGACAATTATGAACACTTTGGAAAAAAAGGGGCTTTTAACAAGAAAAAAAATAGGGCTCGTTAATTTTTACACTCCTGTTTATTCCAGAATAAAACTGATTAATTCTGAAATCAGACATATAACTGCCCAGATGTTTAACGGTTCAGTATCAGAGCTTGCCCATTACCTGATTAATATTAATGACCTTAATATTGAAGAGATTCAGAAAATTAAAAAAATTATTGACCGGAAAGAAAAAGAATTAAAGGGGGAAGAATGATTTCCGCATTAAATAATTACTCACCTTATCTGATAAACTTTCTGCTGATAAATCTTATTCAGAACACTCTCTTTTTAATACTGATACTTCTGCTTCTAAAAATAATCAGATCAGCTCCGGCATCAGTAAAATTTTCAGTAGGATTTATTGCCCTGATCAAGCTTATTATTCCGTCTTTTCTGCCTTTTAGATTTTTTCCAAACCAACTTGCTGTTATCCAGAATACTGTTTACAAACTTTCACCAATTATAGTAGAGTCAAACAGTTCTTCGGAACAATCCGTTAATGTTTTCTCAATTGTACTCATCAGTTGGACTCTGATTTCCGCGGCACTTATAATTTACTACATATTTTCTCATGCTCTTTTTGTAAAAAAAATAGATAAAAATAAAACCAGAGAGATCGACAACCTTAACCTTCCTGTTTTATGCAAATGCAAGGTATTCACATCTCCAGTTGTACAACTTCCTGTAACTACAGGTTTTTTTAGAAAGAAAATTTTTATGCCTGAATCCTGGCACAACTGGGATCAGGATAAAAAAGACTACGTACTTAGACACGAAATTGCCCATATAAACAGACATGATTCATGGCTTTCCCTTTTTCAACTGC
>QNDG01000244.1 GCA_003645915.1 Candidatus Zhuqueibacterota bacterium
GAGTTTATTGCACTAGTTTACAATAACATCTTGTCCGTTTCCCATGAGCCTATTAGAAATGATTAATGAAACACTTGTTGATTTTGGGTATATTTTAGGTTCTTGTATCCAATAACCATGAGGTGGTAAATAGATGAAATTGTCAGCTAAATCATAAATCTCTTTATAATGTGTGAAAATATAATCATATGATTCAGAGATTTCTTTGTAATGGGTTTTAACAGCTTCTATAACGTCCGGGATTATTATTCGGGACTCTATTATCCATCCATATTTATGAGGGCAAACTGTATCTATATTAGGTTCTATAGCTCTGTCTACAAAGAATGTGATATCTTGAAGTTTGTTTTTATTCCATATAAAATATGAGGGCTTTTTCCATAAAGTTGAGGAAGAGGCATGCTGAAAGTCACCACCAAATAATCCGATGTTTAACATAATAATTCATCTAATTTTTTACAATAATATTCATATAAATTTTGTTCATTATTTTCATGAACATATAATTTGAGAATATTATAACTTAGTTTTTGTAAATTATATAAGTTATGCGTGTCTATTTTTTTGAAAATCATATCAATACCACAGTTTGGAAAATCTGCTTCGACATTACCGTAAGAGTTCGAATTAATTACTTTAAATCCGAATCTGTCTAAAACGTATGTGAGTGAAGTTTCAGTCCACCCGTTTATATGATATGCCCATTTAGCTTCATGTGAACCAAATATCATACGGATAAATTTGAACTGCTTTTCGACATTTGGTGAATTTATAAAACCCTGGCAAAGAGTTTTAATATCAGGAATATCAATTCTTAAGATTCCGCCCAACATTAATGCTTGAGTCCATTTAACTAATAATGCAAGGGATTCTATATAATTAAAATGTTCAAAAACATGATGAGATCGTATTTCTATACAAGGTTTATATTTTAAAGAAACTAAATCTGAATATAAATCTGCTTTTACAGAGATAATTGTGTGTTCGGGTTGAGGAAAATCAATATTACAATAACCTTGTAAATATTTTGTTCCACATCCTAAATGATATTTCCAGGTTATTGGCTCTGATATTTCGGGAATTTCAGTTTTTATCTCAGGGGTATTAGAATCAGACCATTGATATTCAAATTCTTGATGACATGAAATAGGATTCATGCCTAAAATAGGGTCGAGGTTAATTCTTTCGCCATTTAAATATTTTTCATTAAGACTTTCTGCAGTAATCGTACCACATTTATTAGCAGGATAGTGACCCACTTTATTTATGGGGTTATTTACTACAATAGATTTTTCAAAACAGGCCATTAAAGGTCTGAAAGGCATTGTTTTTACGAGCCGGTCTTCAAAATTATTGGGATGTGTATATTGAGCATTATAAATAGTAGGAGCAATATCTTTGGTCCTTATTATATGACCATCTACAGATGCAGGATAACCCCAATCCCCTTTTAGTCCAAACCAATGCCACTTATAATTTTTTATGAACTGAGGAGGGGGAGAATCCATTTTTGCAGGATAACAGTATTTTATTCCTGGGTAAAGTCTTAATGAGAGTGTTATAATATCATCATTTTCTTTGAACTCTTTAAATTCAGAACAGTTTAATGAAAAAGGCTCTTTAAAAACCTGATCATCTACAAAAAATACGGAATAAGGTTTTTCTAAATCAAATATGTTAATTAAATCATTCCGAAAATTATTTTCTTGTTTAAAATTAATATTGGTATGTTCAGATATTAATTTTAAATATCCTTTTTTAAATTCAGATGTTGATGCTGTCCATAATATATTAATGATGTGATCAGACCACTCTTTCCAGAGTAATTTAATACTTCTTAAGAGAAGGTCTAATTGGCAAGCCCTGTCTTTACTGAAAATTATTATATTAAGCATTAAATATTCTCCAGAAATTTATAAGGCTCTGAATTTCTTAATTTACTTTCAGCTGCTTTTTGTTCCTGAAATTTCTTTTTTTCATCATTAAAAGGAGTTTCCTGATTATACACATAAAGTATCTCAGGAATAAATTTCACTCTATGATATCCGGCCATTTCTAATAATGGGAACATTATGGCCAAGTCACCGGCAACTGTATAATAATAATCTCCATCTCTAAGACTCTCATCTTTTAACTGCTTCCAGAGTTTATATTTACAGGTTCTGAGATGACTTCCTCTCCATCGAACTCTTCTGATACCTCTTTTAAAATCATCCTCAGAATAAGCAAAATTATTTGTTTGTTTAAGTGTTGGATAAGGTTCCCAGCTTCCATGGGTTAATACTAAGTCTGGATTTTCTTCATAATATGTTTTAACCGTATGAAGTACAGATGAGTTATGCAACCAGTCATCACCATCTATCATAATAAGGACATCATTATTTTCAGGTTCAAGTAATGATACGGCTTTTATAAAATTTGCTATATTATATAAGGGTTTTTCATTTTGAATAATGCTCATTTTATCATTTTGGAATTTAAGGGCCCTTTCATATGTCTTATCACCAACAGGATCCAGAATTACCTGGGCTTTCCAATTAGGGTAATCCTGAATAATTATGGAATTCAAACATTTTTCAATGTATTCTTCAGCAGGTCCTGCTACAACCATTATTTTAAAATTAATATTATTTGATGAATTATATTTCGTACCTCCCTTTTTTTGAGCTACTATTTCAAAGGACCATTCTTTATAGGTATCAGGATCATATCGGGCTTCATGTACTATTTCTATCTGTTCTGTTTTTAATAAGATTTCTTTCAATTTATTAATTGAAAAATGATGTTTGTGAGCGGAATTACATCGAGGATCATTTAATTTATAATAATATTCTTCATCTGCTTGATAGAGTATTAAATAACCACCTTTTTTTAGGATTCTTAACCATTCTCGTAATGTGGCTTCTGTATCTTCTATTTCTTCTAGCAGGTGACTGGAATAGACATAATCAAAGTGTTCATCAGGAAAGCAGGGCATGAGACGTGCATCTATTTTCATATCTGCATAGGGACTGAGTAAATCAATAGCAATAGCTTCAGGTTTTATTTTTATATTACCGCAGCCTAAATCAACTCCTTGCCCCTTACAATATCGTAATAATCGGTTACGACAATGATTAGTTTCTCCTCTTAACTTATTTTGATTCAATATTTTTTTCCTCTCTTATACTTAGTTCATAAAGAATCTTATTAAATTGATTTTGTTTATTTCTTTAAAGATTCCAATAAGTTATTGATTACTTGGTTTAATTTTACAGTATCTGAAATTAGATTGCTATTTTTGACATTTTCAAATTGAAAAATAATACCATTTCTGGATTTCGAGAAAAGAATAATTGTGTTATCAGGTATTGCTTTTTTAACTACTGTATTTGCTTCGTTCTAAAAAACTCAAGATTTTTTAAAGTGCTTAAAATATTTAAAGTTTTAAATGAATTCATTATATGTTTTTTGATCGAGTTTTTTAGCAAACATTTTTATCTTTCTTCTTTTCTATAAAATGGTGGAATAGATACCCAATCTTTAATACCTTGAGTGACGAGACCGTCTACATCAACTTGCATACCTCCCTTTATTTGAACTATTGGTTTAAATCGGTCACATATTCTTTTTATAAATCTAAAGTCATGTTCAGGTTCATGGCGCCAAGGTTCAGCTAGGGCCCATTCTCTTTTGATTATAAAACATGGTGTTCCGACATGACATATAACAGGAAATTGATTTAACCCTATTTCAGGAACAAGGACAATAGTATTTGGGTCCCCGTCTCGATACATTCGGGATTGTTGACAGGACATTTGAATTACTGTTATATAATTGTCGTGAGTTCCTGATATAAGAGTTTCTAAAAAAGTATCCTTATATCGGTCATCATCATCGGCAAATACTAAATATTCACCCTTTGATATATTTATACCATGATTTCTGGGATTTGTACCGGGTGACTCTTTCATATTTCCCAGGTCTTTTTTGATATGACAGAAACGTGTCCAAGGATTTGCCATATTATTCATTAAATAAATTATTTCTTTTGAGGGTATGCCGTCATATACAATGATATGTTCAAAGTCACGAAATGTCTGATTTTTAAAATCATTAAGTAAATTTGTAAGTTCCTTTACTCCTCGACTTGCAGGAGTTATTACAGAGATAAGAGGCATGTTTTTTTCCAAGTAATATGACCAATTAAACAATATAAATTAGGGATTA
>QNDG01000245.1 GCA_003645915.1 Candidatus Zhuqueibacterota bacterium
ATGTGGATTACACAAGATTAACAAACGGACAATGGTCTGATCCTGTAAGGGCATCTGTAAACAGAAGAAGGGGTTATATGGGTAGAAATGTTGTTGATAAAAATAATAATGCCCATATTGTTGTAGGTGCTCAGTATAGAGATGATTATCACTGGGGAGGAGTTTATTATAATCGTATTCATGACGGGATAATTGTTGCCGGTAAAAATTATGAAATAACAACTCCTGAAAGAGACGAATGGCGGCCGGATGACAGAGTATCTATGGCAATGTCGCCTGACGGTAACATACATCTTGTTCTTGGTTGTCCCGGATTATACGGCGATACTGAAGGACCGGTGACATACTACAGATCAGAGGACGGAGGAGAGACGTTTAAGTGGATAGCAGATATTCACAGCGCAGACTGTCATGACAGAAACGGAGCGCCTGATGTATTTGCGGATAAGGCTGGTAATGTTCATTTTTGTTTCGGTACAGTTGCAGACTATGCTGTTAATGATAAATCTTCAATAAGATATGTAAAATATGATGCCGAGGGAAGACAGCGTATAAACATACCTGTAACAAAACCCGGAGATGTTGAAGGCTGGAAATGGGGAGTATCTTCTGTTGCTGCCAGTGATGACGGCCAGTATGTTGTAATTATTTTTGATAAAGCGCCTGGTAAGGAACTGTATGCCGTAATGTCTGAAGACGGCGGATATACATGGTCAGACAAAGTTTATCTTGATAATTACTGCGGAGGCCCGTGGAACGGTTATGACGGCAGAGATCTGCCTGTTGTACGCGCATACAGAAATCATTTTTATGCAGTATATCCAAAATATGACAGATACGGTTACAGAGGCGTAAGAATGAGATCTCTGCGTAATGTAGGAGATAATGCCCCTGTTGCAGATGCCGGAGGTCCATACTCTTCAAACGAAGGTGAGGCAATACAGCTTGATGCTTCGGGCTCTTCAGACAGCGGAGAGAACAGCGGGATTGTTCTTTATGAATGGGATTTGGATGATGACCAGGTATTTGAAACTTCATCAACTTCTCCTGTAATTACAACCTCCTATGCTGACAATTATTCGGGGAGTGTTACACTGCGTGTAACTGACAGAATAGGACAAACTGCAACGGATCAGGCTTTAATAACAGTTGAGAATGTTGCACCCTCTGTAGATATAGGAGAGGATATTACATGTAATGAGGGTGACACCCTTAATTTCAGTGCGGAAATAACAGATCCCGGAACAGAGGATACATTTCAGTATCTCTGGAATTTTGATGACGGCACAAATTCTGATGCAAAGGAAGTTTCTCATATTTACGGTGATAACGGAACCTTTAATGTAAGTGCTACAGTATGGGACGATGACGGCGGTACGTCAAATGCAGGCATAACTGTGACAGTTCTTAATGTTGCGCCAACAGCAGATCCGGGGGGACCTTATACAGGCTCTCTTGGCAGAGAGATATTTTTTACAGGAACAGCATATGATCCGGGGTTTAATGAGGACGTGCAGTTTGTGTGGGACCTTGACGGTGACGGGAAATTTGATAAAAAAGGAGAAACCGTATCCCACATTTATAACGAAACAGGGATTTATACATTAAGCCTTGAAGTTATTGATAAGGACGGCGCTTCTGATACAGCATATACAACTATAACAATAGAGAATGAATCTCCTGTAATAGATGAAATTCCGGAACAGGTGATCTATGAAAAGCAGACATTCAGCCCTCTTGTGCTGGATGATTATGTTTCTGATCCGGATCACAACGATAATGAATTATCATGGCAGTTTCATTCCTCAGGAGGATTATTATTTACTTTGACAGACAGAATTATTTATGCGGCTGTTCAGGACACGGAGTGGAACGGGACAGATACTCTGTTTTTAAAAGTAAGTGATCCGGGCAACCTTCAGGACAGTACATTTGTTATTTTCAGGGTACTTCCTGTAAATGACCCTCCTTCATGGATTGCGGAATTTGATACCTCAGCAGCAGAAGATGACACATTGTGTATTTTATATACAGATCTTAGAAAAATGGTTAAAGATGTTGACAGCGATCCGTCGGATTTTAAATTCTGGGCTGGAAATACAACCCATATAAACTGGGATACTTCAGGCACAAAGTATATGAAGTTCTGGGGGGATCCTGACTGGTGGGGGAGAGAAACCTTTTCAATTTATGTTGCTGATAATTTTAATGCGGTTGATTCCGCACAGTTTAAAATAAAGATTAATCCGCAGCCGGATCCGCCTCTGCCGTTTAAGCTTGTTTCACCTCTCTATATCTCGTTTACAGAGCCTGTTGACAGCCTTGTTTTTATATGGCGCAGTACAACTGATCCTGATTCAGGAAGCAGTGTTTACTATGAATGGCGGTTGCGAAAACAGGGAACAAGTTCCACATCTCCTCTATATTCGAAAATTTTAAATGATACTTCCTACGTGTTCAGACAGGGGAGTGAACTGGAAAAAGGAATATATATATGGCAGGTAATAGCTAGAGATGAGACAGGTGATTGGCGCGACAGCGACAATGTAGGCATTATTGATGTTGATTCCCAGAACGGGATAGAAGATTCAACTAATACGGTTCCTCAGAAGTTTTTACTTCTTCAGAATTATCCCAATCCCTTTAACAGTGAAACAAAGATCAGTTATTATATTCCGGATCAATGTTACCTTAAACTCGTTATTTACAATCAGCTTGGGCAGGTTGTCTGTGTTTTGGCAGAAGGTGTTCACAATCCGGGTCTGCACACTCAGATCTGGAACAGCAAAGACAGTAATGGAAGAGATGTGCCTACAGGAGTGTATTTTTACAGGCTTGAAGCAGACAGAAAAGTATTATTAAGAAAGATGGTTTATATAAGATAACCTATCCGGATTATTTAATAAATATGTTTTTGTAACAAACCGCAACTGTAAAAGTGACTGATGAATTTTCCTGATGGTTTGATTTTGGGTTGCATTCATTTTATGTTTTTTATCAGTTTACATTTATAAACAAAAATTAAGTCAAATCTTTTGCCTCTCCTTTAACTATAATACTTTTTTATAAAATATACAGAATTGTACTTTCGGGTTCTCATTTACTTTAAAAGCAGACATTTTTTTGAAAGTATCCTGCTCTCTGTTACAAGCAGAATCACATAAACACCGGAAGGAACTCCGGAAGCATCCCAAATTGTGGAATGCCTGCCGGCATTCTGCATACCTTTGAAAATTGTCATAATCTTTTCACCTCGAACATTTATGACATTAATCTTCACTTCGGTTTTCTCTGGTAAACTATATCTGATTTCAGTTGTAGAATTGAAAGGATTTGGAAAGATATTTTTCAGTTCATATTCCGCCGGAAATGCGGAATCCGTCCCATCCATAACTTCTGTGCCCACACAATCCACCAACAGAATAAGGCCGTCTTCAGCCGGAATGGTTATACCTGTAGTTACTTTCTGGCCGTTGTTTACACTGGTATCCTGTGTGCCTTTTATCCGGTATATGTTGTCCGTGCTGCGTGAGCCCTTTACCTCTTCATAGGTCAGAGAAACCGGTTGGGAAGTCGGGTTGCAGAAAACTGTACCGTATGTAAAATCCCGTCTCCAGAGAATTGTTTTGGAAGACGCGTCGTCCGCTTCCAGAAGATCCGCCAGTTTGATCTGTGGATTTTTTGCGCTGTAGGCCTGATTGACGGGTTCTCCGAGATATCCCTTTTTTTCCAATGAGTATTCCGCACTGCCGGTCTTGCTGTTTACTGCGTATTCGTCATACCACCATGTTGACTGGTATGTGCCTTCAGTAGTGTACTGATAATATGCGCCAAGAATCAGGGCAAGGCTGAGCCCATACCGCATGCACTGGTAATCTGTTTTTACTCCGTTGAACTGTATCATGGAAAGCACAGGGTCAGGCTGGTTTTTATGCTGCAGATAATATCCTCTCACAATGTCATGCCAGTCCCATCCGGCTTTAACTGCGTTATTAAGTCCTTCGTTCATCATTCCCTGAATATATCCATTGTAGATTCCCTGATAATAGGAGCCGCCATTCCCGATGACAAAAAATAAATCCGGGAAAATGGTTTTACTATTTGTCAGAAGTGATTTGGTTCCCTGCACCCAGATTTGGTCGATTTTTTCATCACTGTCTGCTATACCGTCATTATCAATGTCAAT